>NZ_KV793500.1:102683-192445 GCF_001808475.1 Klebsiella sp. HMSC09D12
TGGAACTCTATATGGCCTATGCGGATTATAAAGATCTGATCGAACTGACCGAGTCTCTGTTCCGCACGCTGGCGCAGACCGTGCTGGGTAAAACCGAAGTGCCGTACGGCGACCAGGTGTTCGACTTCGGCAAACCGTTTGAAAAACTGACCATGCGCGAAGCGATCAAGAAATACCGTCCGGAAACCGAGATGGCGGATCTGGATAACTTCGATGCGGCAAAAGCGCTGGCGGAATCCATCGGTATTCACGTTGAGAAGAGCTGGGGACTGGGGCGTATCGTCACCGAAATTTTCGATGAAGTCGCGGAAGCGCATCTGATCCAGCCGACCTTTATCACCGAGTATCCGGCGGAGGTTTCGCCGCTGGCGCGCCGTAACGACGTGAACCCGGAAATCACCGACCGCTTCGAGTTCTTTATCGGTGGGCGTGAAATCGGCAACGGCTTTAGCGAGCTTAACGATGCGGAAGATCAGGCGCAGCGTTTCCAGGATCAGGTCAACGCCAAAGCGGCGGGGGATGACGAAGCGATGTTCTATGACGAAGACTACGTCACCGCGCTGGAATATGGCCTGCCGCCGACCGCTGGCCTGGGCATTGGTATCGACCGCATGGTAATGCTGTTTACCAACAGCCATACCATCCGCGACGTGATCCTGTTCCCGGCAATGCGCCCGCAGAAGTGATTGCGTGGCGTGAAAGCAAAACCCCGGCCTGGCGGGGTTTTTTAGCACTTGCAAAGCGACTTTCATCCTGCACTCGCATTTCATCAAGAGTTAACCCGCTGCTTTACAGCAGGTTATAAGGGAGCAGAACTCCGATTAGGAAAACTATCGCAGCGATCTCCGAGGCTGTATTACGTACGAAATCCCCCCCCCTTTTCTGATGAACAGGCATAGCGATTTTTTAAAATACCGCTCCGGATTTTAAACCTTAAATACGGGACTCTATTTAGAAGTAGCTTACTCCATGCATCTTATATGCTATAACAGCGCGCATAAAAAACATAAGGTGTTAATTAAATGAAAAAAATAAAGCTAATTGTTGGCAGCGTGATCTGTGCAAGTTATTTATTAGCGTCAGTGTTATCAATGGCAAGTGATAAAATAAACAGTAATGCCGTCCATTTTGATAAAGGCAGCAGCGGTACGATAATAAAAAGTACTGTGACCGGGAACGATGTCAATGATTTTACGCTGGTGGCGAAAGCGGGCCAGATGATGCATATCAGCATGACGAGCCAGTGGCCGCATCCTTATTTTAATGTTATCGCGCCTGATAATAATGCCATTTATAACGGTTCAATGAGCGGAGATACCTTTGAGCAGCGTCTGGCCGTCAGCGGTCAATATACGGTGCGGGTCTATCAGATGGGCGGCGCGCGTGATGAAGGTAAAACCAGCGGTTATGCGCTGACGTTTAAAATCACCGATTAATATTTGGCGGCTGTCTGTTCAGGCTGTCCCGGGGGCGGCGCGTTAAGCGCCGCCCCCGGGAGCAGAGTGCGGAGTGGCTGAATTTCCCGGAGGCGATGCTGCGCATCTGTCCGGGCTACCGGCACGGCAGACGTCGGTGAATCATGGTGGTTACCGGCCCGCAGACGGCGGTGAATTATGGGGGCTCCCGGTCCGCAGACGGCAATGAACCCGTAGCCCGGGCAAGGCGCGTTGAGCGCCGCCCCCGGGAGCAGAGTGCAGAGTGTTGCAGAACGGGCCTGTTCCCGGCTTAAAGCCCTTCGGTCACGATTTTTGCCGCTGCGGCTAACACCTCTTTGCGGTTTTTCGCATCCTGCTGCGGCTGGGTAAAGTAGGTGACTAATACCAGCGGAGCGTGATCTTCCGGCCAGATAACCGCAATATCATTGGTGGTGCCGTAATCTCCGGCGCCGGTTTTATCGCCGACCACCCAGCTTTCAGGCAGGCCCGCGCGAATGCTTTGCCCGCCGGTGGTATTGCCTTTCAGCCAGGTGACTAACTGGGCGCGTTGCTGTTCGCCCAGCGCATCGCCAAGCGTCAGCTTGCGTAGGCTTTCAGCCATCGCCAGCGGCGTGCTGGTATCACGCTCATCGCCCGGGATGGCGGTATTCAGCGTGGGCTCCGTACGATCGAGACGAAAGGTGGCATCGCCGATACTGCGGGCGAAGGCGGTGACTTTTTCCGGCCCGCCAAGGTAGCCGATGATCAGATTCATCGCCGTATTGTCGCTATATTGCAGCGTCGCCGCGCTTAGCTCAGCCAGCGTCATTCCGCTCTGGAGATGTTTTTCGGTAATCGGACTCCAGACCACCAAATCGGCTGCGTTAATCTCCAGCCTTTTATTTACCACCTCTTTATTGCTTTCGCTCTGTTTTAATACCGCGGCGGCGGCCATCACTTTACTGGTGCTGCACATGGCAAAACGCTCGTCGCCGCGATATAAGATTTGAGAATTATCTGCCGTGTTGATTAGCGCCACGCCCAACCTGCCGCCTGAACGCTTCTCGAGATCTGTCAGCTTCTGATGGATAGCATCGGTACTGGCCCACAGTGCGCCGCTCGCCAGCAGCAGCGGAACGGCGGCGGCTAGCATTGCAATTTTACGCCACGAACTTTTTATCATTTCTGATTCCTTGAGAGTGATAAGTCGCAGCGGACTATCTGCGACTCCCGCTATTTTGACAAGCAATTTATTGATGATGGAATTCCATCATCAATTCGATATTTGTCCTTCCAGCGCCTGCTTATAGTGTCTCGCCAGACCCATAAAAATAAGGAGCCGCTATGTTCCCGTCACAGTTACCGAAACCGCGCCATCCTGCCGCTGCGGCGATCCCCTCGCTGCGCTGGGCCATTATTGGCCCCGGCTGGATTGCCGAGCGCTTTGTGAAATCGTTAAAAGAGCTCAGCCGCCAGCGGGTGGTTGCCGTCTCCTCGCGGACGCAACAAAAGGCCGATAGCTTTGCCGCCCGCTGGGGGATTCCGCAGGCTTACGCTCAGGTGGACGAGATGCTGGCGCGACCGGATATTGATGCGGTTTACGTTGCCACCCCGCATAACCACCACTTCCCGGACGGGCTGCGGGTTCTGCAGGCGGGCAAACATGTACTGATTGAAAAGCCGTTTGCGCTGAACCGGCGGGAAGGCGCGGCGCTAAAAGCAGAAGCCCTGAAACAGGGGAAGCTGGCGATGGAGGCGATGTGGTGCGATTACGCGCCGAAATATGACGTGATTCGCCAGCTGCTGGATGACGGCGCGCTGGGCGATCTGCATACGCTGCTCGCCGATCACGGTGAATATTTTACTCCGGATCATCGCATTTTTAATGCCGATCTTGCCGGTGGACCGATGATGGATCTCGGCAGCTATCTGACCTCATTCAGCGTGATGGTCGGCGGCGTGCCGCAGGACATTGTCGCCCGCGGGCGCCCCGCCCAAAGGGGCATCAATGGGCAAATTTCGATGCTGTTTAACTGGGAAAACGGCTTACAGGGATTGCTCAACACCACGCTATTCAGCAATACGCCGGGCGGCGCGGTGGTGGCCGGGCGCGACGCGACCCTGGTCCTTGACGGGCAATTCTATGCGCCGGGGAATTTTACCCTCGCCGCCAGCCAGGGGGGACAGGTACTGCGCTGGGAAGAGCCGCGCAACCGCTACGACCAGCTGTTTTATCAGGCCGAACATTTTGCCTGGTGCGTGGGGCAAGGGCTCACGGATTCGCCGATTCGCCCGCTGACCAGAGTTCTGGAAAACCTGAGCGTCATGGATGAAGTGCGGCGGCAGATTGGCGTAATATTTAACGAGGAGCGTTAACGGCGCGCCGTTGCCCCGTATGCCGACCGCATACGGGGCTTTTTTACGCCAGCGGTTCGACGCTGACAAATTGCCCTTGCTGCAGGGAAAGCACGGCGGCTTCGGCGATAGCCTGCGCCCGCAGCCCGTCCAGCAGCCCCGGCAGGTCCGGCTCCTCTTCTCCGCCTGACGAGCGGACAAAAGCATCCAGATGCGCGTAGTACGACTCCTCGACGCGGCTGAACCAGTCCGGATAGAGGCCGGGCTGAATGCAGCGCGCTCCCTGCCACAGCGTCACGCCGCGCGAGGCCTGACTGCCGGACTCCAGTACGCCCTCCGGGCCGAGCAGGCTGATGCGTTCATCGTAGCCGTGGCCGGTGCGCCGGGTGTTGTCCAGCTGCGCCAGCGCGCCGCCGCGCATCCGCAGCATGAGAATGGAGGTATCGACATCGCCGATCCCGGCGAGCTCCGGCAGCGCCAGCGCCTCTCCCATGGCGGCAACCGTTGTCACTTCATCGCCGGTAAGAAAACGCAGCAGATCGAAAAAGTGGATTGCCTGGTCGCGCATCTGGCCGCCGGAGCTGCGCAGATACGCCAGCGGCGGCATAACCGATGCCCGGCACACCATCTGCACCAGTTCAATTTTACCGATAACGCCAGCCTCGACCTGGCGACGCAGCTGCTGGTGGCTGGCGTCAAAGCGGCGGTTAAAGCCCACGGTCACCGGCACGCCGAGCGGCAAAACCCTGTCGACAACCTGGCGCGCACGGGCCAGCGAAAGGTCGATCGGTTTTTCGCAGTAAACGGCCTTCCCGGCGCGCGCTGCGGCCTCCAGCAGTTCCGCATGTGAAGGGGTCGAGCTGGCGATGAGCACCGCATCAATGGCATCGCTACTGATGGCCTCGGCGACGGTGGTTGCCCGCGCGCCGTAGCGGGAGGCCAGCGTTTTCGCCCGCTCGGGCTCGGCGTCTGCCACCATGGCCAGAACGGTTCGCTCATGGCGAGCGAGGTTGGCGGCGTGAACCTGGCCTATAAAACCGCTGCCTAATAACGCAAAACGAATGCAGGTCATTTTGTTCTCCATAAAGAGGGATTTAGCGTTGCCAAATTAATCTGTTTGCTACACTGACCAACACGGGCGTTTTGATGGATTTCCATCATGGGTGAGGGGAACGATGAAAAGCATTTCACTGGCGGCGCTGGCTAAACGGATCGGCGTGGGCGTGGCGACGGTTGACCGGGTGCTTAACGAACGCGGCGGCGTGTCGCCGGAAACCACGCGCCGGGTGCTGCAGGCGGCGCGTGAAGCCGGTTTAAAGCGTATTTTGCCGGAAGAACGTCGTCTGCCCTGGCAAATCGAAGTGTTCCTGAGCGCTAACGACTCGCGCTTTTTCTCTCGCCTGACGCAGGATTTCGCCGACGTGGCGGATAGCCTTGGCTATCGCCGACTGACGCTGCACCGCACGCTGGTGGCGGAATCCTCCCCGGAAAAACTGGCGAAAAGCCTTCTTCGCAGCAGTAAAAAGCGCCATGCGATAATTGTCTTCGGCAACGAACATCCGCTGGTCTACGAAGCCCTGCGCCAGTGTGGTGAAGCAAACGTACCGGTAATTACGCTGGTCACCGACCTGCCCGACGCGCAGAGGCTTTGCCACGTAGGAATCGATCAGCAGCAGGCGGGACGTACCGCGGGCATGATGATGGGGTTGATGGCCCATCAGCCCGGGGAAGTGTTGATGCTCTGCGGTCGTCAGGATTTCAGCGCCCACCGCTCGCGGATTCAGGGATTTCGCGAGGTGATAAGCCAGCGCTTTCCGCATCTGCAGCTTGGTGAGGTGCTGGCGGGTGAGGATAACCGGCAGCGGATCGACCGTTTGCTGGAAGAAGCCCTGAACCGTAACCGCGACGCGGTGGGCATCTACAATACCGGTCTGGGCAATAGTCTGGTGGCGCAGGCGCTGGCCCGCCATCGCCGTTATGGTAAGTGCTGTTGGATTACTCATGAACGCTATAGCACCACCCGCGAACAGCTGGCGCAGGGTGGGATGGCGTTGACGGTCGATCAAAATCCTCATCAGCATGCCAGGCTGGCGGTGGAGCTGGCCCTGCGCCACCTGGAAACCGGCTATCAGCCCCATCTCTTTCGTGACGGCAAGGTCGAGTTTATCCTCTATAGCGCTGAAAACGTCGACTGAGCGCCCGCGGCCTGCCGGGCGACATCCCTTTTTACACCGTATCTCCTGTCCCGTTTTAAACCGCTGCCGCTATCGCCGCGCCGGGCGGCAAACCGTCGCCTGCCTCTCATTTTTTGCGCATTTATGCGTCAATGTTAGATGTGTGTCAAAGTTCTGTTAACACGCAGTTTTAAAATTTTCATTTCGGTTATTTACTTATAAACGTTTCATATGTGTTGTTAATGAAATAAACGGTCTGTAATTTTCACCTCGTGATAAATGGACTGATGTTTCAGAAAATCATTTTAAAACAACTGAATTTTGCGATGGCGGTCGGCATTAAAAAATGACGTAGCGCGAAGCCTGTTTTTCCGAAACGCTGAAAAAGCAGGCGCTTAATGCACAATTAATGAAACTAATTTTTCATTTTACCTTACCTAACCGATGTGCCTGTGAATAAAGGATCAACTATGAATATCAAGAAAACGGTTGTTGCCTCTTTGATAGCCTGCATGCTGCCAGCGGTCGTGATGGCGAAAGATATTTCGGTCGGTGTTTCTATGGCGCTTTTTGATGACAACTTCCTGACCATTCTGCGCACCGCCATGCAAAAAGAGATGCAAAAAGAGGGCGTGAAGTCACAGATGGAAGATGCGAAGGGCGACGTCTCGCAGCAGCTACAGCAGGTGCAGAATTTTATTGGCCAGGGCGTCGACGCCATTATCGTTAACCCGGTCGATACCAACGCGGTCAAACCGATTATGGACCAGGCGACCAAAGCGGGCATTCCGCTGATCTTCGTTAACCGTCGTCCGCAGGCGCAGCTGACCGATAAAATGGCCTACGTCGGCTCCGACTCCGTGCTGGCGGGGCGCTTACAGATGGAAGCGCTAGCCAAAGCGATGAACGGCAAGGGCAACGTCGCCATTCTGCTCGGCGACCTGGCGAATGAATCGACCCGCGACCGGACCAAAGGGGTCGAAGAGGTGGTGGCGAAATACCCCGATATCAAAATCGTGCAGAAGCAGACCGCCAAATTTATGCGTAACGACGCCGTTGACGTAGTCAGCAACTGGATGACCAGCGGCGAAGACATTCAGGCGATCGCCTCCAATAACGATGAAATGGCCATCGGCGCGCTGCAGGCGCTGGGGAAAAACCCCAACCATATCCTGATTGCCGGGGTGGACGGGACGCCAGATGCCCTGCAAATGCTTAAAAACGGCAAGATGATCGCCACGATTTTCCAGGATGCCAAAGGGCAGGGCGAAGGCGCGGTAGATGCCGCTATTAAGCTGGCCAATGGCGAAAAAGTGGAAAAGGTCATCGACGTCCCTTACCAGCTGATCACCAAAGACAACATGGCTGAATTCATCAATCGCAACCAGAAATAGTCATTCAGGGTACGGAGGTGAAGTATGAACGCTTTTGCACTTGAAGCCGAAGGGATCAGCAAATTCTTCCCCGGCGTGAAGGCGCTCGACAACGTCTCATTACGCGTGCGTCCGGGGACGGTGCACGCGCTGATGGGCGAAAACGGCGCCGGGAAATCCACGCTGATGAAATGCCTGATCGGGATCTACCGTCCCGATAAGGGCGCGATCCGCGTCAAAGGGGAGCCGGTCCAGTTTCAGGATACGATGGATGCGCTGCGCTCCGGGATCTCGATGATCCATCAGGAGCTTAATCTGGTACCGCATATGACGGTGGCGGAAAATATCTGGCTCGGCCGCGAGCCGATGAAATACGGTTTCGTCGATCATCGCCAGCTTGCCCGGCAGACTCAGGAACTACTGAATAAACTGAATATTCGTTTATCCGCCGATCGCCTGGTAGGGGAATTAAGTATCGCCGCCCAGCAGATGGTGGAGATTGCCAAAGCGGTTTCGTGGAATGCGGATATTGTGATTATGGACGAACCGACCTCGGCATTAACCGAGAGCGAAGTGGCGCATCTGTTTACCATTATTCGCGATTTACGCCAGCAGGGAAAAGCCATTATTTATATTAGCCATAAGATGGATGAAATTTTCACCATTACCGATGAGATCAGCGTATTTCGCGACGGCACCTGGGTAGGAAGTCAACCTACCACCGAGTTTACCCGCCAGTCGCTGATTACCCGGATGGTCGGGCGGGAGCTTACCCAGCTCTTTCCCAAATTCAATAATACCATTGGCGAAGAGGTGCTGACCGTGCGCAACCTGTCGCGCAAGGGGGTCTTTCACGATATCAACTTTAGCGTGCGCCGCGGGGAGATCCTCGGCGTGGCGGGGCTGGTGGGGGCCGGGCGCAGCGAAGTGATGGAAAGCCTGTTCGGCATGGAGAAAGCCGATAGCGGCGAAGTGCTGATTGACGGTGTGCCGGTCACTATTGATTCGCCTTCAACGGCGATTGAAAAAGGGATGGCGCTGCTGACGGAAGACCGCAAAAAGTCCGGCCTGTTCCTCGTACTGTCGGTGCTGGAGAATATGAGTATCGTCAAAATGCCGGAATATATCGGTAAAACCGGTTTTGTTCAGCACCTCAAAATGGCCGAGGACTGCATGGAGCAGATCCGCCGCCTGAATATTAAAACCCCCACCATGGATCAGATTATTAATAACCTTAGCGGCGGCAATCAGCAGAAGGTGCTTATTGCCCGCTGGCTGCTGGCTCAGCCGAAAATACTCATTCTCGATGAGCCGACCCGCGGAATTGACGTCGGGGCGAAAGCGGAAATATATCATCTGATTAGCGAACTGGCCAACCGCGGCGTGGCGGTCATTATGGTTTCTTCTGAATTACCTGAAATTCTCGGGATGAGCGACCGGGTGATGGTGATGCATGAAGGACGGATTACCGGCATCCTCGATAAAGAGGACGCCGATCAGGAAACCATTTTGTCGTTGGCATCCCATTGAGGCACAGAGAATGAGCAATATGAAAATAACGGCGACCCCGATCGATGAGAAACCCTCTTTCTTTGGGCAATTACGCCACCGGCTGCCGAAAGATACCGGCATATTTATCGTCATGCTGGTGATTGCCCTGACTTTTGAAATTGCTGGCTGGTACGTCCGCGACCAGTCCTTTTTATTAAACACCAATCGCCTGATATTAATTGTTTTACAGGTAGCGATTATCGGTATTATCGCAGTCGGGGTTACTCAGGTCATTATTACCACCGGGATTGACCTCTCCTCCGGTTCGGTGATCGCGCTCGCCGCCGTGGTGGCGGCGAGCCTCGCGCAAACCTCCGACAGCCTGTCGCCGATGTTCCCGTCGCTGGTCAATATGCCGGCGATAATCCCGATTGGCGCCGGCATCGGCGTCGGTCTTCTGTGCGGCTTAACCAACGGTTTTCTGGTGACCCGCACCGGCATCCCGCCGTTTATTGCCACCCTGGGGATGATGGTGTCGGCGCGCGGTCTGGCGCAGTATTACACTCAGGGCAACCCGATTAGCTTCTTATCCGACAGCTTCACCGCCATCGGTCAGGGCGCGATGCCGGTGATTATTTTCTTCGTCGTTGCTGCGGTCTTCCACATCGCCCTGAAGCATACCCGCTACGGTAAATACGTTTATGCTATCGGCGGCAATATGACCTCGGCGAAGGTCTCCGGTATCAACGTGAATAAATACCTGGTGATCGTCTATACCATCGCCGGGGCGCTCTCCGGCCTTGCAGGCGTAGTGCTGGCGGCGCGCGTCAGCAGCGGCCAGTCGAGCATGGGAATGTCCTACGAGCTGGATGCGATCGCCGCGGCGGTTATCGGCGGCAGCAGCCTGATGGGCGGGGTAGGGCGCATCACCGGCACTTTAATCGGCGCCATGATCCTCGGCCTGATTAAGAGCGGGTTTACCTTTGTCGGCGTTGACGCCTACGTGCAGGATATTATCAAAGGCATCATTATCGTCGCGGCGGTGACTATCGATATGCGCCGCAACCGCAAAAAGCATTGATCGGCAATAGCCCACGGCCCTGGCTGGCGTGGGCTGTATCGCGTTTTACGTCGCGCTGCGAGCGGGCAGCTCATCGGCGGCAAGGCGTAAACTGTTGAGCAGCACGTTAGCCCCTTTCTCGGCCCACGCGGGCAGAATATTTTCCGCCTCGTTGTGGCTAATTCCCTTCTCGCAGGGAATGAAAATCATGCTAGCGGGCGCGACCTTGCTGATATAGCAGGTATCGTGACCGGCGCCGGAGACCATGGTTCGCGCGCCATAGCCCAGTTCGTCCGCCGCTCGCTGGCTGCGCGCCAGACACTCGCGATCAAAAGCAATGGGCGCATAATCAAAAATGCGCTCGACGTTTGCCGCCACGCCGCGCGCCGCCAGCGCTTCAGCGGCACGATGCAGCGCCCGTTCCATGGCTTCCAGCGCCGGGGATTGCGGATGACGAAATTCGACGCTGCACGCCACGCCTCCCGGTACTACGTTGCGCGATCCCGGAATGACCTGCGCCATCCCGATAGTCGCGCGCCCGTCTGGATTATGGGCGATGCCGATTTGCTCCACCGCCAGCGCCAGCTCGGCGAAGGCGGTCAGCGCGTCGCGGCGGCTGCCCATCGGCGTGGTTCCGGCGTGGGCGGAAAAGCCCTCCAGGGTGACGTTGAACCAGCGCTGGCCCATTGCCGCGTGAACGAGGCCGATATCAACGCCTTCTTCTTCCAGAATCGGCCCCTGTTCGATATGCACTTCGTAGCAGGCGTGGAGCGGGCAGGCGGCGGCAGGACGCTCCCCGCGATAGCCGATAGCCTCCAGCGCCTCGCCGACGCTGATGCCGTCGCGATCTTCGCGGGCGAGCGCGAAGGACTCGCTAAACTGCCCGGCCCAGACGCCGGACGCCAGCATCGCCGGGGCAAAGCGCGCCCCTTCTTCGTTGGTCCAGTTCACCAGCACGATATCGCGTTCGGTCGCAATGCCGCGGTCGTTCAGCGTGCGCAGCGCCTCCAGCCCGGCGAGGACGCCGTAAATGCCGTCATAGCGGCCGCCGAGCGGTTGGGAATCGACGTGCGAACCGGTCAACACCGGGGGCAGATGCGAATGTTTACCGCAGCGGCGAATAAACATATTCCCCATACTGTCGACTTCGCAGGGGAAGCCAGCTTCACGCGCCCACTGGCGCAGCAGATTGCGCGCCTGGCGGTCCTCTTCGCTAAGCGCCAGTCGGGTCACGCCGCCCGCCGGCGTGGCGCCGAGCTGCGCCATCTCGTTGAGCGTCGACCACAGACGTGCGCCGTTGACGGTTATCATGGCTTATCCTTTTTCACGCGATAGCGGAAGTCGCAGCACTTTCCGCCCTGCATAATGGTGGTGGTACGCGTCAGCTCCACATCCGGGGCATAGCCGACGATAAACTTATCGTCGCGGGCGCAGGAGAGCAGATGGCCAATTTCGCCGAGGCCCATTTCGTGGTACATCTCGGCGTAGCGGCAGCGGTTCACGTTGTAGTTATACTGCTGGTCGTCGGCGTCCAGTACCTTGACCTCCAGGGCGTTATCTTTTTCCCACAGATACTGCAGCGCGACAAAGCTGCGAATATCCGCGCCGTTCGGCTCCTGGCGGGCAAAGGCTTTCCCCGCCTCAATCGCAGCGTTTTCAATCGCTTCGCCGATGACCGCCTGGGCGCGAGCCTTACCTATCTCCCGCACCAGGATGTCGTAAATCGGCTTGATTATTTCTGCTTCAATTTTGCGGCGGGCGAGAATGCCCAGCTCGTTATTATCACTCATCACATTGCCTCACTGCGTTACTTCGTTGTTGCGCCGCCGAGTACGGTTTGCGGCTGCCATTTGCCGTCGACGACTTTATAAACGGTAAAGGTTGGCGATTTCAGGTTGCCCTCTTTATCAAAGGCGATTTGTCCGGTCACGCCGGCGTAGTTAATGGCGCGCAGGGCGGGCAGATAGTCGGCGGGATCGACGGAGTCGGCTTTTTTCATCGCCGCGACCAGCACGCGGGTAGCGTCATAGGCGAACGGCGCGTGCAGTTCGATATGGGTGTGATAGCGTGACTGGTAGGCCTGCTCGAAGGCTTTACCGCCCGGCATCTGCTCAACCGGCAGTCCCGGCTCCAGCGCCACCACGCCGTCGCCCTCTTTTTGCGCCAACTGGAGGAAGGTCTGGCTAACGAAGCCGCCTGCGCCCATCAGGGTGGCATTCATGCCCAGCTGTTTGATGCGGCGCGCCAGCGGGGCGGCCTGACTATCGACGCCGCCAAAGAAAATCAGATCGGCGTTTTTGCTGCGGATAGCGGTCAGCACGGCGCTGAAGTCGACGGTTTTGTCATCGACGTACTGGCGGTCGACGATGTTGATTCCCTGTGCTGCCAGCGACTTAATAAACTCATCCGCCAGCCCCTGGCCGAAGGCGGTACGGTCATCAATGACCGCGATGCGTTTGGCCTTCAGGGTTTGTACCGCGTACTGTCCGGCAAACTGTCCGCCGTCATCGTCGTGGCCCATCACGCGGAAGCTGGTGTCGAAACCCTGTTTGGTGTAGGCGTGCCCGGTGGCAACCGGCGCGACCTGGGCGATGCCCGCATCGTGGTAAACCCGCGCAGCGGGAATGCTGGTGCCGGTGTTCCAGTGGCCGACGACGCCCGCGACGCCGCTATCCACCAGACGCTGGGCGACGGCGACGGCGGTGCGTGGGTCGGACTGATCGTCTTCCGATTGCAGCTTGAAGGTCACCGCCTTGCCGCCGATGGTCGGGTGCTGCTTGTTGATATCGTCAATCGCCAGCTGCGCGCCGTTTTCCAGATCCTTGCCGATACGCGCGGAAGGGCCGGTGAGCGGGCCTGCCAGGCCGATAATGACGGTTTCGCTGGCCGCGGACCACGCGGCGGATGAGGCAAAACCACTGAGCAGAATAGCGGCGCTGAGCGCGCTGATTTTTACGGTTTTCATTGTTTTTCCCTGATGCTGGTTGGTGTGTTAAACGGGCATTTCGCCCAAATAAATCTGTGCTATACGATCGTCGGCCAGCAGCGTCTGCGACGGACCGCGCTCGACGATGCTGCCGCTATCCATTACCCAGGCGCTGTCGGTCGCCTCCAGCGCCAGGCGTGCGTTCTGCTCGATCAGCAGCAGCGCGACGCCGCGCTGGCGCAGGGTGGCGATAACGCGAAAAATGTTCTCGACCATCAGCGGCGCCAGGCCCATTGACGGCTCGTCGAGGATCAGCAGACGCGGCTGGCTGAGCAGGGCGCGATTGAGCGCCAGCAGCTGCTGTTCGCCGCCGGAGAGCAGCCCCGCCAGCTGATGCTGGCGTTCGGCGAGGCGCGGGAAATTAGCGAAGATGGCGCCCATCTCCTGTTTTACCGCCGTCGCGTCGCGTCGTAGCCAGGCGCCCATTTGCAGGTTTTCCAGCACCGTCATGCGCGCAAAGATGCCGCGTCCTTCCGGCACCATCACGAGTCCTTCGCGCAGCAGGGATTCGGCCCGGCGTTTGCGTATCGGTTTGCCGTTAAACAGAATTTCGCCGCTAAAGGGTTCCAGCCCGGTAATGGCGCGGACGGTGGAGCTTTTGCCCGCGCCGTTGGCGCCGATAAGCGTGGTCTGCTCGCCCTCTTTCACGCTGAATGAGACGTCGCGCACCGCCTGGATGCCGCCGTAGTGGACGCTAAGCTGGTTAACGGTTAATAAATCAGACATGGGCGCTGCCTCCCAGCCAGGCGGCGATCACCGCCGGATCGCGGCGTACGCTATCCGGCGTGCCGCTGGTTAACGTTTTGCCGTAATCCAGCACCATCAGGCGATCGCAGATCCCCATCACCAGCTTGACGTCATGCTCAATCATCAGCAGCGTTTTGCCGTCGTCGCGAATACGCAGCAGCAGTTCGCCAAGGGCCATCTTCTCGGCGGCGTTCATCCCGGCCGCTGGTTCATCCAGCGCTAACAGGCGCGGATCGGTCGCCAGCGCGCGGGCGATCTCCAGCCGCCGCTGGTGGCCGTAGGCGAGGTCGCAGGCGCGGTAGTGGGCGAACTGCGCGATACCGGTATAATCCAGCAGGTGCCAGGCCAGCTCGCGGGTTTGCGCTTCCTCGGCGCGGGCGCGTTTATGGCGGGAGAGCGCGGCCCACAGGCCGTTGCGGGTGCGCACGTGGCGGCCCACCATTACATTCTCCAGCACCGACATGTCGTTAAACAGCCGCACGTTCTGAAAAGTGCGGGCGATCCCTGCGGCGGTCACTTTCTCAATATTCTTCGGAAAATAGGCTTCCCCGCCGATAGCGAACTCGCCGCTGTCCGCCGGGTAAAGCCCGGTAATCAGATTAAAACAGGTGGTTTTTCCCGCGCCGTTGGGGCCAATCAGGCCGTAGATTTCGCCCTCGTTGATGCTCAGCGATACGTTGTCGACCGCCGTCAGACCGCCGAAACGCTTGGTCATATGGCGTACGCTTAACAGGCTCATGCTTTTGCTCCTTGATGTCGCGCGGGCCAGATGCCCTGCGGGCGCAGCAGCATGACCAGCACCAGCGCCAGACCGTAGAACAGCTGGCGCAATACTTCCGGGTCAATCAGCACTTCGCCAAACAGCGCCTGCTGTACCGGCGCCGCCTGGCTGCGCAGCAGTTCCGGCAGCGCGGTCAGCAGCACCGCGCCGAGGATCACGCCGGGGATGTGCCCCATCCCGCCCAGCACCACCATCGCCAGGACCGCAATCGACTCCTGCAGGGTAAAGGATTCCGGCGAAACAAAGCCCTGAAATGCGCCGAACAGCGCGCCCGCCACGCCGCCGAATGAGGCGCCGATAGCGAAAGCCAGCAGTTTGTAATTACGCAGGTTGATGCCCATCGCGCGGGCGACGTCTTCGTCCTCGCGGATCGCGTGCCAGGCCCGACCAATGCGTGAATGCTGTAGCCGCAGGCAGACGAAAATAATCGCCACGATCGCCAGCATCAGCAGGTAGTACCACAGCCACAGCGCCGGGACTTTAAAACCAAACCAGTGATAGACGCCGCTAAACTTGAGGCCGAACAGATTCAGCGAATCGACCCCGGAAATGCCTTTTGCGCCGTTGGTGATGTTGACCGGACGGTCGAGGTTGCGCATCAGGATGCGAATAATTTCACCGAACCCGAGGGTGACGATGGCCAGATAGTCGCCGCGCAGCTTGAGCGTCGGCGCGCCCAGCACGATACCGCAGCCTGCCGCCAGCAGCGCGGCGAGCGGAATAATCACCAGCCAGGAGGTGTGCAGGCCGTCCGGAAACCAGCTATTTAAAATCGGGAAGACGTCCAGCAGATGCGGCGAGGCCAGCAGCGCCGCCAGATACGCGCCGACGGCGTAAAAGGCGATAAAGCCCATATCCAGCAGGCCGGTGTAGCCGACCACAATATTCAGCCCCAGCGCCAGCATAACGTAGAGCAGGGCGAAGTCGATGACTCGCACCCAGTAGTTGCCGCCGAGCTGGCTGGCGACCATCGGCGCCACCAGCAGCGCGCAGACCAACAGGGTCATCCCGGACCAGAAGCGGCGGGAGACGACAGGCGTATCGAGTTGTGCCGTTGTCATGATTTTTCTCCTAAGCCCGGTGCGCGACGCGTTCGCCGAGCAAACCGGCCGGGCGGAAGACCAGCACCAGGATCAGCACCATAAAGGCGAAGATATCCTTGTAGTTGCTGCCGAAGACGCCGTGGGTCAGGTCCCCGAGATAGCCTGCGCCAAGGGATTCGATAAGGCCCAGCAGCAGGCCGCCGATCATCGCGCCGCGAATATTACCGATGCCGCCGAGCACCGCGGCGGTAAAGGCTTTAATGCCGGGCAGAAAGCCCATGGAGAAGCTGGCATTGCCGTAGTTGCTGGCCATCATGACGCCAGCGAGCGCGGCGAATATGCCGCCGATGGCGAAAGTGAGGGCGATAATTGCGTTAGGGTTAACGCCCATTAGCGTGGCGATGCGCGGATTTTCCGCTACCGCGCGCATACCGCGACCTAAACGGGTGTACTCCACCAACAGCCACAGGCCAAGCATCACCGCGAAGGCCAGCGCGACGGTGACGATACCGGTGACGGTAACGAGAGCCGGCGGATGCGCTGCGCTGCCGTGGGTCACGGCGATGGCATCCATTGACAGGATCTGCGGGAACATCAGCGGATTACGCGACCAGACGATCATTGCCACGGTTTGCAGCAGTACCGAGACACCGATCCCGGAGATCAGCGGCGCCAGGCGCGGGGCGTTGCGCAGGCGGCGGTAGGCAAAGCGTTCGACCGCCATCGCCAGCAGGGCGCAGACCGCCATGGCCAGCACCAGCGCCAGCCCCAGCTGCGCCAGCGGCGGCAAAGTGGGGAAATGGGCGTTCAGCGCGTGCATCCCGGAAAGCGTGGTCAACGCGCCGACCATCAGAATATCGCCGTGGGCAAAGTTAATAATGCGCAGGATGCCGTACACCATGGTGTAGCCGAGCGCGATCAGGGCGTAGATGCTGCCGAGCATGACCCCGTTGATGATTTGTTGTATGAGTGTGTCCAACTGATTGTTCCGACAAGATGCTCAAATAATAGCTACCATCCAACAAATGAATTAAATTGTAAAATACGCATATATTCTTTCTTATTATAAATGTGTGGTTAACTATCTTTATGATTTTAAATATAATTAAATAATGCATCGGATAGCGAAATGCGCTAAGAAAATCAACATATGAAAAAAACAGAACAATCAGAGGGGCCGGTTAGCTGGTCGGAGAGTACGTTGGCCAACGATCCCCCGCTGCGGGCGGTGCGCGCCTTCGAGGCGATCGCACGCCTCGGCAGCGTAACCCTGGCGGCGCAGGAGCTGGCGATATCGCCCTCGGCGGTCAGCCATCAGCTCAAAGTGCTGGAAGGCTATTTGCAGATCCCGCTCACCGCACGTCAGGGGCGACGGCTGACCCTCAGCCAGCAGGGGCGGGAGTATTACCGCTCGATCCGCGCGGCGTTTAACGTGCTGCGTCAGGCCACTGAGCACCTGGTCGATCAGGTGCAAACCCAGCAGGTGACGATCAGCCTGATCCCGCTGTTTGGCATGGGCTGGTTTATTCCCCGGCTGCCGTCATTCGTGCACGCGAATCCGCATACCGAAATCAACGTGGTTTACGCCAACCACCGCAACTATCTTAGCGACGCTTCCGATATGTCGATCCGCTTTGGCAACGGTCACTGGGTAGGCTATCAAAGCGAAAAGCTGATCTCCGGCAGAATGGTTCCGGTATGCAGTCAGGCTTTTCTCCGCCTCCATGGGCATATTGATACCCCGGAACAGCTGTTACAAATGCCGCTGCTGCATGATGAGGAGCGCACCACGTGGAACCAGTGGTTTGTGCAGCAGGGAGTGAAGCGCCCGCCGCGATCGACCGGGCCGATGTTTGAGGATGGTCTGCTAACCCTGGCGGGCGTACAGGCCGGGCTGGGCTGTGCGCTAATGCGCGAGCCGCTGATCGCTCCCTATCTGAAGAGCGGCGAGCTGGTGAAAATCTTCGATGCGGCAATAGATGATGGCCGGGATTATTATCTCTGCGTGCGCCAGGATAGCGAGATGACCCCCAATGGCAAACTATTACAAAGCTGGCTTCGTCAGCAGGCCTTCGGCTGATATTAACTTAAGAATTTACTTAATCCAGCTCACACTTTTGTCCGGTCATCATTGAATTCATCAAAGGCCGCTTAGATAATCCGCCGAAATAACCCATTTTTATGATGGCGTGCTACTGCGAAAGCAGGCAAGACCAAAATAGAAATGCTCTCCCGCCAAGGGGAGCGTCTCTGTTTTGGTCTTTTTTTTGCCCCAACACCAGGGAACACTATGAACTATAACGAAACAGCAGACAAAATCCTCCACGCGGTGGGCGGTGCGGAGAACATCCGTATGCTCACCCATTGCGCGACCCGGCTGCGCATGGAGTTCAACGACCGCGCAAAGGTTAACGATGCGCAGATTGGCGCCCTTCCCGGCGTGATCAGCGTAGTGGAGAAGGGCGGCCAGTTCCAGATAGTTATCGGCAATGAGGTGCAGCAGGTTTATCGCCTGCTCAATAAGGTGCTGCCGGAGAAAAAAGGCCCGGCAGGCGGCGATAAAAACGCGAAGCCGGCCGGCATCGTCGCCCGGATTATCAGCGTTATTTCGACCACCTTTACCCCGGTGATCCCGGCGATTACCGGCGCGGGGATGATTAAAGCGCTGCTGGCCATTCTCAAGCTCACCGGGGTGATTAGCGAAACCAGCTCGACGTATCAGCTGCTGAATATTATTGCCGACGCCGCCTTCTTCTTCCTGCCGGTGCTGCTGGCCTACGGCGCATCGCTGAAGTTTGAATGCAACCCGATTCTGGCGATGACCCTCGCGGGCGTGCTGCTGCATCCGGGCATCGGCCAGATGCTGGCGGCCGGTAAAGCGGTGGATTTTGTCGGCATCAACGTCCTGCTTTCCGATTACGCCGGTTCGGTGCTGCCGATTATTCTGACCGTGTGGCTGATGTCGTGGGTGGAGCGCTTCGCCGAAAAAGTGTCGCCATCGATTATCAAGTTTTTCGTTAAGCCGATGCTGATTCTGCTGATTACCGCGCCGCTGGCGCTGGTGGTGGTCGGCCCGGCGGGCATTTTGCTTAACGACCTGGTGGCCGCGGGGGCGGGCGCTATCGACCGCCACGCCAGCTGGTTAATCCCGATGCTGATGGGCACCCTGCAGCCCTTCCTGATCATTACCGGCACCGCCTGGGCGATGACGCCGATCGCCACCGGTCAGCTGAGTAAAAGCGGTTACGAGATGATTAACGGCCCGGGGATGCTGGCCTCAAACGTGGCGATGGGCGCGGCGACGCTGTGCGTGGCGCTGAAAACCAAAAATAGCAACCTGCGCCAGCTGGCCTCCTCGTCGGGATTTACCGCACTGCTGGGGATCACCGAACCGGCGCTGTACGGGGTGCTGCTCAAGTTCCGCCGCGTGCTGATTGCCGCGATGATCGGCGGCGGCTGCGCCGGGGTCTATGCCGGGGTGAGCGGGCTGGTGCGCTACGCGTTTGTCTCGCCAGGCCTCGCGGCGCTGCCGGCGTTTATCGGTGAAAACCCGATGAACATCGTTCATGCGCTGGTGACCTGCGCGATTTCCATCGTGGTGACCTTTACCCTGACCTGGTTTATCGCCTTCAAAGATGTTCCTGAGGAACAAGAAGCGGTGGACGAGGCGCCGCAGCCTGCGGCGAGCGCTAAAAGCGAGGGGGAGACGGAGGTATTAAGCCCGCTGCGCGGTCAGGTGGTGGCGCTCAGTGAAGTGAACGACGACGTCTTTTCCGGCGGTCTGCTGGGCGAGGGGCTGGCGATTCGTCCCGAAGAGGGAGTACTGCGCGCGCCGTTTAGCGGCACGGTGATGATGTTTCTGCCCTCCTGCCACGCCGTTGGCCTGCAGAGCGACAGCGGGGTTGAGCTGCTGATCCATATCGGTATTGATACCGTCAATCTTAACGGCCAGCACTTTAGCTCATCGCTGAAGGTGGGAGATAGGGTGGAGGCGGGGCAGGTGCTGATCCGCTTTGATATTCCCGCCATCGAACAGGCCGGATACGACCTGATTACGCCAGTCATTGTGGTCAACGGCGATGGGCAGCACGCTCTGCGCTTTACCGACGCCGCCCGGGTGGATTACGGCGAGACGCTGATGGTGCAATCCGTTAAGGAGGCGCAGCCATGATTTATCAACAGCAGGCCCGGTTCCCGGACGGTTTTCTGTGGGGCGCGTCCACCTCAGCCTATCAGGTTGAGGGCGCGTGGAATGAAGACGGTAAAGGACCGTCGGTAGTCGACATGCTTAGCCATCCGCCGGGAACGGCGGACTTCCGCATCGCCAGCGACCACTATCATCACGTGGAGGAGGACGTCGCGCTGATGGCGCAGATGGGGCTGAAGGCCTACCGTTTTTCGGTGGCCTGGTCGCGGGTGATACCTGACGGCGATGGCCCGGTGAATCAGGATGGGCTGGCCTTTTATCACCGCCTGATCGACGCCCTGACGCGCCACGGGATCACCCCCATCGTGACGCTCTACCACTTCGACCTGCCGTGGGCGCTGGAGCTAAAAGGCGGCTGGCTGAACCGCAAAACCGGGGAGGCATTCGTGCGCTATGCCAGGCTGCTGTTCAGCGAATTTGCCGCCAAAGTTCCGCTCTGGCTGACCATCAACGAACAGAACACCATGATTCTGCATCCCGGCGCGATTGGCGTGCCCGCCGATCGTGAACTGCCGGATAAGAAGGCGCTGTACCAGCAGAATCATCATATGATGCTGGCCCAGGCGCAGATCTTCGCCCTGTGCCACCGTGAGTTCCCCGGGCTGCGCATCGGCCCGGCGATAAACACCACGTCGATGTACGCCGAAAGCTGTAAGCCGGAGGACGCCATCGCCGCGCATAACTGGGAGACGCTGCGCTGCTGGAGCTTTCTGGATGTTGCGGTGCATGGGCGCTACAACGCCCTGGCGTGGGCCTATATGCAGGATCGCGGCCTCGCGCCGAATCGGCAGCCGGAGGATGCGCTGATTTTGCAGCAGGGGAGGCCGGACTTTATCGCCATTAATTACTACTCGACCGCCACCATTGCCGCCAGCCGGGGCGACGGCGGGGACGTTGCGCCCCGCGCGGGCGATCAGCAAATTATGCTGGGCGAAGAGGGGGTTTATCGTCCGGCGGAAAATCCATGGGTCGGCAAAACCCCCTACGGCTGGGTGGTCGACCCGGTAGGGCTGCGTCTGACGCTGCGTAAAGTGTGCGAGCGCTATGGTCTGCCGATTCTGATTAGCGAAAACGGGATGGGCGCGCCGGACAAGCTGGAGCCTGACGGGACGGTGAATGACGACTATCGCATCGCTTTCCTCGACGCGCATATCGCACAGATGCGGCTGGCGATTGCCGACGGCGTCGAGCTGATGGGCTACTGTCCGTGGGCGGCGATTGACGTGGTCAGCACCCATCAGGGATACGCCAAGCGCTACGGTTTTATTTATGTCGATCGCGGCGAGGATGACCTGAAGCGGCTGCAAAGGATCCGCAAACGCAGCTTCTGGTGGTATAAGGATGTCATCGCGCAAAACGGCAACCACGACGAGTCGCAGAGATGATTGTTCAGAAGGTGCTCAATAATAGCCTCGTGCTCTCGATGGACGACGATAACAGGGAGGTTATCGTCATGGGGAAAGGCATTGGTTTCAATAGCAGGCCCGGCGATGCAATCGCCCCGGAGAAGATAGAGAAGCTATTCGTAACCCAGGCGCTCGGCGCGCGCAGCGGCTATCTTGAGGCGCTCTCCGCCATTCCGGATGAGGTCATTGAGATGGCCGCAATGATTATTTCCCGCGCCAATATGCAGCTCGCCAGCAAAGTCCGCGAGCAGATTTTCTTTACCCTCGCCGACCATCTGACTTTCGCCATCGAGCGCAGCCGCAAAGGGATCGCTATTCAGAACCGCCTGCTGCCGGAAGTCAGGCGCTTTTATCCGCAGCAGTTCCGCGTCGCCAGTGAGGCGGTGACGATTATTCGCCAGCAGTACGGGATTGAACTGCCGGAGGAGGAAGCCGGGAATATCGCCTTTCATCTGGTTAACGGCCAGAGCGAGGGCGACGACGTAGCGCAGACCATGCAGTCGGTGAAAATGCTGAAGGATATTTTTAATCTCGTGCAGTACCACTTTAAGCAGCGGATAGACACCGAATCGATAAACTACTCGCGCTTTCTGGTCCATATGCAGTTTTTCTTCCAGCGTTTACAGGAGGGGGAGCTGGACGGCGCGCGGGACAGCTTTCTGCTGGTGCAGGTGATTAAGGCGTATCCGGACGCTTACCGCTGCGCGCTGCTGATCCGCGACTACGTCAAAGCCCAGCTCGATATCACCCTCGGCGGCAACGAGCTGCTGTGGCTCACCGTTCATCTGGTGCGGATCGCGGGGCTGGATGCGTGAATCACCGATGCCGAAACTGCAGCGTCGCCGGCAGGTAGCGCTGTAGCGGTTCAGGCGTGTTGCCCTCGATCAGCTGACTGATTAAATCGTAGCAGTGCCAGGCCAGCTGGCGGTTATCCTGCTGTACGGTATCAATACGCAGCGACAGCGAATCGTAGAGATAGTGATCGTCAAAGCTCGCCAGGTGGATGTCGGAGTCGAGCAAATGGTGCTGGCTCATATAGCGCAGCACCCCTTCCAGCAGCCCGCAGGCGGCGGTAAATAGCGCCTTTGGCGGCCTTCCCAGACGCGCGCAGAGGGCGGCGAACATCTCATAGCCGGAGCTGGGATGGTAGTTGCCGTTGAGCACCCACTCCGGGCGCAATTCAATACCCGCCTGGGCCAGACCCTGCGTAAACCCGGCCAGACGATCGCGGGAGGGCGACAGACGCGGCTGACCGCCTAAAAACCAGAACTCATCGCTATGCTGAGGCGCGATGCGGGAAATCAGCTCCGTCGTTGGGGTAATCGAATCGGTCATCACCAGCGGCAGCGCGCTTTCATTAGGACAGCGGTCAAACAGCACCACCGGCAGCTGTTCGCTGAGCTTCAGGTAGTCGGCATCGTTGTGCATACAGGAGGCGACGATCAGACCGTCAACCTGGCGGGCAATCATGTTATTGACCACCATGCTCTCCTGACCGGGGTTTTCATCGGTACAGGAGATCAGCAGCTGGACGCCCGCTTCGCGGCACAGCATCTCCAGCTCATGGGAAAAGACCGCAAAGCCGTAGTTGGTGATTTCCGGCACCACCAGGCCGATGGTGTGGCTACGGTTGTCGCGCAGCGAGCGGGCGTGGATGCTCGGCTGATAGTGCTGCTCGCGGGCAATCGCCAGCACGCGCTCGCGCGTTTCCTGCGCCACGCGCAGCTCTTTGCCACGACCGTTCAGCACCAGGCTGGCGGTCGCTTTGGAAACGCCCGCCAGTTCGGCGATATCTTTAATGGTTACGCGTTTGGTTTTCATTACGACGCCATGAGCCTGAAAGCAAAACGCTTATTCTACCATGCATGTTCGCAGCGGCCAGTAGCAGAATGCGTCCGGCGCGCTGCCGGAGAAAATCAGCTGCGCCGGATAAGCCGGGAAGCAGCGGCTGCTCATCACCCCTTCGCCGTCGTTGATGAAAATCTCCACGCTCGACCGGTCGATGAAAATCCGCAGCGAACGGACCTCGCCGCGCCAGTAACGATAGTGCATCTCGTCGCCGGCGAGGCTGCGTCGCGCCAGGCGAATCCCGCGGGTATCGCGCTCAAGGGTCAACGCGCCGCCGAAATCGAGGCTTAACGTATCGTTCCGGGCGGTTTGCAGGGCGATTTCCATCGGCGCCAGCGGCAGGGCGTTCCCCAGCCAGCCGTGCGCTTCGCCGCGCAAAGCGGTCAGCTCGCACAGCGGACGCTGGTAGAGCTGACCGTCGATCAACTCCAGCTCACGCAGGCAGGTCATCTGATGGATCCAGCCGTTGGCAAGAGTCGGCTGAAGCATCTCTTCGCCGTCCGGCACGCCCATCCAGCCGACCAGCAGACGGCGGCCATCGCGGGTTTGCATGGTTTGCGGGGCATAAAACTCAAACCCGGCGTCCAGTTCGTGCAGCTCGCGGTGGCTGAAAGCGGCGCGGTCGTAGTCGAAACCACCGGCCATCCATACCGCCGGATAGGTATTGAGGAAGCGCTCTTCTTCGCGAGCCATCCCCTGCGGGCAGCAGATCAGAATATGCTGGTCGCCGAGCGGAAACAGATCCGGGCACTCCCACATATAACCGGCGTCGTCGAGGCCATTGAGGCCGTAGCCGGCGATTTCGCCCTCATTCGTCCACTGATGGAGGTCTGCGGAGCTGAACAGCAGCACCTTGCCGCGCTTTTGCCGATCCTGCGCGCCCAGTACCATGTACCAGCGTCCTTCGTGCCGCCAGACTTTCGGGTCGCGTACGTGGCCGGTGTAGCCCTCCGGCAGGGGCAGGACCGGGCCAATTTTGCGGAAGGTGCCGTCGGCGTTTTCCGTTGCCAGGCACTGCCAGGCGGTTCGGCCGCCATCGGCAAACTTCACGTTGCCGGTATAGCACAGGGTGAGCGTACCGTTGTTATCCACCGCGCTGCCGGAGTAGCAGCCGTTACGGTCATACTCTTCGTCCGGCATCAGCGCAATCGGCTCATGCTGCCAGTGCAGCAAATCGGCGGAGCTCCAGTGCCCCCAGCACTTAAATTTATGATCGCAGGCGAGCGGGTTCCACTGATAAAACAGGTGATAGCGTCCGGCAAATTCGACAAAGCCGTTGGGGTCGTTCATCAGCCCGGTAACTGGCGCATGGTGCCAGCGCGGATAGTGACTATCGGCCAGCGCGCCCGGCTGGCCCTGCATAACGGCCTGCAAAATCGCAGGCAGCCGTGATGGAAGTGACATTATTCAGCGTCCGTTTTGTATTTCAGCACCAGGGAAACCGTAAAGGCGACGCCAAAGGCGATAACCATTCCGATAATGTAGTTCAGCAGCGAGCTGGCCTGCACGATGGCCATGCCGGGGATCGCCGTCAGGCCTACCGCGGTCATGTAGACGTGCATGGATACTACCCACGCGCCGCCCGCCGCGCCGCCGATCAGCGCCGCGATAAACGGCTTCACAAAGCGCAGGTTGATACCAAAAATCGCCGCCTCGGTGATGCCCAGCATGGCGGAAAACGCTGAGGGCAGCGTGATGGCTTTAATTTTTGCGTCTTTGGTTTTGAACCACACCGCCAGGCAGGCGCCACCCTGAGCGACGTTAGCCATCGCCCAAATCGGCAGCAGGAAGTTGACGCCGATGGAGGGATTGCCGAGGAGTCCGGCTTCGATGGCGTGGAAGCTGTGGTGAATACCGGTAATGACGATAACCGAATAGAGACCGCCAAACAGCAGACCGGCGAGCCAGCCGGCGTGGCTAATCAGGGTGCTGAGGACAAACGAAATACCGTCGCCGAGCGCGCGACCGGCCGGGCCGATAATCAGCAGGGCGATAAAACCGGAAATAATCACCGTCAGGAACGGCGTCAGTATCAGGTCCAGGGCATCGGGGATCGCGCGGCGCAGCTGCTTTTCAACGATGCTCATAAACCAGACCGCCAGCAGCACCGGGAACACCGTACCCTGATAGCCGATCATGGCGATTTCGAGGCCGAAGAAGTTCATGGTATGGAAACCGGCGGCGACTCCCCAGGCGTTCGTCAGCGCCGGGTGGGTCAGAATGCCGCCGAGCGTTGCGCCGAGATAGGGGTTACCGCCGAATTCGCGGGCGGCGGTAAAGCCAATCAGAATCGGTAGAATGATAAACGCCGCCGAGCTGCACATATCCAGCATGATGTAGATGGCGTTGCCTGGGTCAACCCAGCCGTAGGTTTTGACCATTCCCAGCAGGCCCATCAGCAGACCGGAAGCGACGATGGCCGGGATAATCGGCACGAAGATGTTTGACAGCAGGCGGGCGATGCGCTGGAACGGGTTAAGCTTTTTCGCCGCGATGTCGGCGGCTTCCGATTTACTGGACTCGCTAATACCTGCCGCCTGAATAAAAGCGGCATAGACTTTATTCACCACCCCGGTGCCGAAAATAATCTGCATCTGCCCGGCATTACGAAAGCAGCCCTTAACCCCTTCAATTTTGCCGATGGCCTGCTGGTCAGCCAGCGCGTCATCAACCAGCACCAGGCGCAGGCGCGTGGCGCAGTGCGCGGCGCTGGCGATATTTTCCTTGCCTCCCAGAAGCGGAAGCAGCGAGCGGGAAATCTGTTCAAAATCCATAGTACCCTCTGAATGCGTAAACATTTTCGTGTTGTCGTCCCGTGTTCACGGGGGCGCAGTTTCTGCGTCATTATTGTGTCCGGGGCGACGAAGGCGTTTTGCCGCCCCGGCGGTTCCTGTCGTCTGATGTAACCGTCAGAACCAGGTTTCCATCTGCATACCGAACGACCATTCGCCGCCCGAGTTAAAACCGTTGCTGCCCAGCGCGTCATCGCTGGCGTAATTATTCAGTTTTTTGCTCCAGTCCATCCAGGAGGTGTAGAAACGAATCTCCGGACGACTGAAGAAATCACCGATGCTGCCGACCTTAAAGGTTGGAGCGAAGGTGAGCTTGTAGAAGCTACCGTTCACCGCATGACGATCGTTATAACCTTCGGGTTTGAGATCCATATACTGGTAGCTGCCTTCGTAGGCGAGGGCGAAGTTCTGATTGATCTCCTGGATCAGGCGCATGTTGAACGTTGCCCACTGGTAGCTATCGCCATCGACATAGCGGTCTTTGCTGCTTTGCGCCAGGATCGCCGGGGCGATAGACCAGTTTTTGCCGATCGGCGTGGTACCGTAGCTGGCAATGCGCCATGTGTCGGCTCCCGAACGAAGGGCGCCGTCAGAGCCGATACCTTTAACCTCTGCGCCCAGGCCGTGACCGTAGAGCAGGGCGGTTTTGCTGCTACCGTCGCGCAGGCCGTAGAAACTGTCGTTATGCAGGCCGAGCAGCGCGTGTACGCCGGTATTTGCCGCATCGCCTTTCACCAGATTGCCGTTGGTATCTTTACGCTCGTCGTTATCTTTCGCCCGCAGACCGCTGACCATCATCTGCAGCGGACCGGCGAAATGGTTCATGGTGAGGATATAGTTCTGCACGCTGTTGCTGGAATCATCGATGTCGCCGAAGTTACGCCCGTAAAGGGAGAAATTACTGCGCAGGCTGTCGTTCCACTTCACGTCGTAGATACCGCCGCCGGTACCGGCGAGAAACACGACGTCAGAGTCGATCCAGTGAATATCAAAGTTGTCGCGGTCAAAACGTTTCCCGGCCCACAGGGTGGAGCCTTTAAACGGCCCGGCGAACGTAGGCAGGTTACCCAGTTCGACAAAGGCCTGACGAACGTTCAGATCGCTGGTGCTTGCCGTCCAGTCGTTATATGTGGTTTGCCCGTCGGCGACCATCACTTTGAAGCGGGTGGTGGCCCCATTATCCAGGGTCTGCTTATGTTCAAGGTTCATTTCAACATAGGTATCGGCCTGGTTTCCCAGACGGCCGATTGCTCCGCCGGTTTCCCCCGCTGGCGTCATGTAGGCTCCGGATTTGGTGCTGGCGCCGGAATCATTCATTATTACGCCGGAGCGGGCGTAGCCGTGAAACTCAAAGCCGCTTTTCTCATCGGCCTTTTTCTCAAGTTTGGCGGTACGCTGAGCCACTTCCTGAGTCGTGTCCTGGTTTTTTTGCTGCTGCGCGGTGAGCTGCTGGACTTTTTTCTCCGCCGACTCGGCGCGGTTTTCCGCCGTTTGCGCCCTGTTTTCCGCTTCCTGCAGGCGCTTTTCCAGCGCGATGAGCCGGGCTTCAATGGTGCTGAGGTCCGTTTGCGCGTGGGCTGAGGCGGCGCCGGTTAGCAAAGCGATAAGAACCGCAAGTGTGCTTTTTCTATACATGCTGGTCGCATCCCAAAAGTAAAATGAAAAGTAGTGTTTTTTGCTAAACCGGTTTAGGCGCTATGTTAAGCCCGACCTTTAACATTTTTAAAATGAATTTGCTAAACCGGTTTAATAAATGTGATGGATGCAACAAAGTGAGCCGCGCAGGGCGGCTTTAACGATTAAAACTGGCGATTAAGATCGCGCTGATAAGGCAGGGCGGTCATCGCGCCTTTCGCCGTTGTCGCCAGGGCGCCGCAGGTTTGCGCCAGCGTGAGGGTCGGTTCCAGCGCGGCGATATCCGTCGGCATCCCGTTGGCGGCAAGGCTGGCGAGCAGTCCGGCGACAAATGCGTCTCCCGCGCCGGTGGTGTCCACGCTGACAACGGGCCTGGCGCTGAAATGGGTAAACTGCTGCTGGAAGGCGGCAAGCACGCCCGCCTTACCCTGGGTCACCAGCAGCAATTCCGGCTGATAGCGCTCGGTTAGGCTGGCGATTCCATGCGCTAAATCATCACTGCCGCTGATGAATACCAGCTCCTCTTCCGATAGCTTCACCACGTTGGCCATCCGCAAAGCGCGATCGAGGCAGGCGTGCAGCAGTTCCTGATCCTGCCAGAGATCCGGGCGGATATTGGGGTCAAAGCTGACCCGACCGCCGGCATATTTAATGCGCTCCATTGCCGCGAAGGTGGTACTGCGGCTGGGCTCGGCGCTGAGCGCAATAGAGCAGACGTGCAGCCACTGCCCGGCGGCAAACGGCGGCAGGTCTTCTTCGGTGAGGAACAGGTCCGCGCTGGGGCGCACCATAAAGGTAAAGGTGCGTTCCCCCTGATCGTCAAGGTCGACTACCACGGTGGAGGTACGGTGCTGGCCGTCGAGGTGCATATGGCTGACGTCGACCTGCTCTTGTTGCAGGGTATGACGCATAAAGCGGCCAAACGGATCGTCGCCGACGCGTCCGATAAATCCGCTGTTTCCGCCAAGGCGGGCGACGCCTACCGCTACGTTAGCCGGCGCGCCGCCGGGGCACTGCAGCAGGCGGCCTTCGCTCTCCGGCAGCAGGTCCACCACCGCGTCGCCCAGAACCCAAACTTTTGCATTCATGCTGAAAATTCTCCATAGCTAAACTTAATTAAACCGGTTTAGCACATTAAAGCATAGCGACAGAGTGAGGGGAACGTTGAAGGCGGAAAAGTGCGATTCCGGGTATAAAAACGTGAGCGGCCTTGCAAAACCGCGGTGATTTGGCCGCGCGGAGGGTCATGCCGATCGCCGCCGTCTGCATAGCGGCGTCGAGCGTCAGCCCGGACGGTTACGCTACGTCGCCCAGGAAAGGAATGCTGGCTGAGCAGCCGGAATCTGGACCCGACAGGTAAAAAGCGGATAGAAAAGTCTTAAAATAGTTTTAAGAACAATCCCTAAAGCCAGACGGCAGAATCTTGTGCCATGCTGAATGCGACTCATAACATTAAGTTCGTTAGAGAGAGGACAATATGAAAAAAGCAATGATTGCGTTATCTGCGATTCTGGTAGCAGCTCCTGTTTTTGCTGCAACGACACACGCAACCGATGATACCGTCGCGGCGGCCCACGAAGGGGCGAACACCGCGAAGGAAAAACTGCACGAGGCCCAGCACCAGGGTGAAGAGCAGCAGCTGAAAGCCAAACATGCGGCAGAAGGCAAAAGCGATAGCGTAGGCAGTGAAGTCAGCGAAGGCGCGCAGAAAACCTGGAACAAAACCAAAGAAGGGACTGAGAAAGGCTGGAACGCCACTAAAGAAGGCACCGAAAAAGGCTGGAATAAGACCAAAGAGGTCAGCAAAGAAGGCTGGGATAAAACCAAGCAGGGTGCCGAAGAGCTGAAAACAAAAGTCACTGAATAATCACTGACTATTTGCTAAAAAAGGTCGCGAAAGCGGCCTTTTTTGTTATTCAGGGCATTTAATTCAGCACCGGGATAATATTGATTAATACGTTATACGGCTCTACCCCCTGGATTCCGGGCAGCATTAAGGCGGCCAGTTCATCTTTTCCCATGCGCGCGGGTAACGCTGTAACAAAGGTGAATGAATGCAGCTGACAAAAAAACAACTTAAACGATGAAGGATATTAGCCAGGAATTGTCCTGGTTATAGTGTTACTCACTATTCCTCCACATTTTCCCGGTAGAAAGGAAATATATCAGGAGGTGTATTATGAAAAAGATTCTTTCACTGGCAATTATTTTATCGTGTACTTTTACTTCCGCCTCATGGGCGGATGGCCCTGGCGGCAACAGCCACGGTCAGCAGCAGGTCTGGCAGCAAGACGCCGGCCGCGGCGGCCCGGACGGCAACCGCCAGCAGGGGGCGCAGGCCAACAACCATCAGGGCAATAATCATCAGGGGAACGGTGATAACCGTGGCCCGGATCGCGGCGATAAAGGGCGCGGGGGCCAGGCGCATGATAGTCGACCTCAGGCGCGTCATGAGCAGGATCACTTTGCGTGGAACGGGCACGATTTCCGCAAAGGTCAGCCGGCTCCGGAACGTTTCCGCGGTAATGATTATCGGATTAACGACTGGAACGATCGCGGATTACCGGCACCACCGCGCGGGCAGCACTGGTCGTATATTGACGGCAACTATGTGCTGATTGCCGCCGCGACCGGGATTATTACGTCTATCCTGATTAACGGCGCGCTGAATAACTAATATCCAGCCACCCGGTTAGCGCGGCGCTGCCGGGTGAACCGCTGCGAGCGGTACGGCTTTAATTGCCTCACAGATATTTTCCCGCGACTTTTCAGTTAGGGCTTAAGTAAGACGGTGTGTTCAACAGAAGCGCCGTCATCATTTAAATAACGAAAGCGGATCTTTTGGCCTGTGGGTGGGTTAGCGAATGCTTCCAACGGATAGATGCGACGGCTATAGGCTTTTGTCATCATATCCATCTGCGCTTTGACCCCTTTTTCCTGACCACCGTTTAACAGAGTAATAGAGGTAAATGAAACGTTGAGAGGAGAAGGATTATCACATTCTATTCCCCAACCGTCATTTTCCTGCCGCAGCCGAAAGTTCAGCTTTGCTGTTGACTCTTCAAGCGAAGTTGCAAGGGCCTTCGGCCGCCAGAAGAGTTTTAACTGGGTATTCATTGCCAGCGTCAGGCGAGCATCCTGCGACTTTTTTCCCTCCAGCGGAGGGATCTCATAGAGATTAATCCAGAACACCGACTCACGATCCGTCGGCAAGGGATCCTGGTTATATATAATGCGCAGCCCCTGCCGCTCTCCGGGTTCCAGACGGAAAACGGCGGGGAGGATGACAAACGGCGCCTGTTCAAAATCAGGATGGCCCGCACCATCGTCGATCCAGCTTTGAATAATCACCGGATAGGCATTGGTATTTGCCAGCATCAGCGTTTTTTCGCGCTGTCCTTCCGTATAGACCATCCTGGTGGCGGCAGGCATGATCCCGGCATAAAGCGGCGCGGCAGAAAGCATGCCCAGCAAGCAGATAAGGGCGCTCTTCATCATTGCATTTTCACCAGTACATAAGCTGTAGCGTAGACTTTACCCGGCGTGATGCTTTGCCCGTTTAGCTTTTTCAGGCTGGCAATGAGTGAGTAAGTGTAATAGGTATAACCGCTTTTAACGCTTCCGGCCTGGGTTGCGCCCTGCATGACCGGGTACCAGCCCGCATTATTGCCTCCCGGCGTTAAGCTGGAAAAACCGGGCTGGCCAACAAAAATAAGCTCTTCGCCAGGCTTGTTGCTATGGGCAAGCGTAATGCCTACGCCCTTAGCCATATCAGCGGAAAAGTAGTTGTCGGATACCAGCGCGCTGACGCCGCCGCTGCCGTTAACCAGCCCGAGAGACTGCGCTGCGCTGTATGCACCTTCAGAAACCTGGAAACCCATCGCTGTTTGGGTGTCGCCAATGCCGGACTGAACGGTATCACTGCATTCAACTTGTACTGAAAAGGAGGAGGTGGCTTTCATTCCCGCTTCCAGTTCCGGGACCGAAATTGTCGGCAGCATCACGATGGGCGTGGCGCTACGGGCGACGCACGTGGGAACGCTGTAAATGGCGCTGCCCGTACGCATGCCGTAACCAAATCCATTATCTGCGCCCCAGAAATCAAATTTTGATGCGCTGTCCTCACCCACTTTGTCATGACTAAAGGAAAAAGAGACTGAGGCGTCGCCAGCAAGCTGAATATAGCTGTTTGGCTGCGTACAGGTATAAATCATGCCTGTGGCTTTACCAAAGGCAATACCGCTTCCGCTATTATTGTTGTTGCCACAATAGGCGGAACTGGCGGATTTGCCCGGCAGCGTGCTGACCCGATACAACTCGGCCTGCAGCGGCGGTATATCCTGCAGGCGAATTTGGATCTTACCGTTAGAAGTGGTATTCCAGCTGGAGAGCGGTAATTTCTTCCAGTAGCGGGTTAAGGTGACGCCGCCCATTGTCTGACGGATGCCAACGTAGGCGAACCACGTCGCATAGACATCGCTTAACCCATCGGGACCGCCAATATCATAGTAACCGCCAATCCGATCGTCACCGTTGGTCGCCACGAGGAAATATATACCGGAAAGATCTGCCTCATCACACTCCCAGAGCACCGTAGAGGCTGTTGCTCCGCCATAGGTATAGTTAGTGGGAGGAACGACGATGCTGGCCAGTAACGAGCCCACCGGCATAAAATATTCATCAGTCAGGTTAATTTTTCCAAACGGAATGATTGCCGTTCGCCCATCTTCCGTTTGAGGCGCGCTGGTTTTGGTGCATCGGCTCCAGCCTGGCGCGGCAGCCAGGAGTAGCATCAGAGTGATACCCAGCTTAATGATATTTTTCATTTCTACTTCGGCTCCATTAACGTGAACAGACTGAGGATAATCTGACCATCGGCTGCTCTGGCTGCGCGCCAGAAATATCAAAAGGTAGCGTGCAGCGTTCTTCTGGCTTATCTCCCCAGCGGACGACAAAGTGCCCCTGGCTTTTTTCGCTACGCACGTATATTTGTCCTCCCTGGCCCGCCATACCGATGACGTTGCCGCTCTCATCCAGAACATCCGAACCCGGCGGCAATGATTCGCCGCTGGCTAATCGGGCTTTAATTAACAAGGCTGTACCGCTACGGGTGCGAAAAACCACTTTGCTGACGGAGCCTGCCAGAGGGGCAACGCGTTTTTCGCTGTCCACCAGCTCGGCGCTACCGTCCATATTTTGCGGATCCAGCGTGACCCGGTTGTAGCGATATGGCGTCAATGAAGGGACCAGCGCATAACCCTGGTTATCAATCGTCACTTGTTGAGCGTTAAGCACTTTCGCTCCCGCTGCGCCTTTCGCTTCAACGAGGGCAAAAGTGTCGCCCAGATACGGGCCGAAAGTGAGGCCGCCGGAGTGAATAGCCAGTGCGCCCTGGGCGCTGCCGGATGCCTGCCAGTACCCGTCGCCTTTCGAAGCGTTCACTCCAACGGTGGTATCCGAGAACCGTTTTTGCAGGTTGCCGCTGAAGACGGTGTTGCGGTACTGCTGATCGCGACTGATATTCAGGCCATAGCTGGCCGTTTGCTGTTCATCAATCACCCCGTTCAGCGAACTTTGATACTGATCGCCGCCATCGGTCGAATGAGTCCAGGAGGTGCTTAATGTCGGCGCTCGCGTGCTGGAGGTGCCCAGCGGTATTGAGAATGAGAGCGAGGTGATGGTTTGCATGCTACCGTTATCGCCATAGCTGCCCATACGCTGACGGCCGACGGACAGGTTGGTGCTGATGCCGTGAAAACTGTTGCTATAGCCAAACTGTAACTGCGTATCTCGATTGCGGCCATCACGGTAATCCTGCGTCGAACCCGACAAATACAGGCTGCCAAGCTGGCCAATGCTTTGGCTCAATGAAATATCGAATCGGGAACGCTGGCTGTAGGTGGACGATTGCCAGCTATCGCCATAATGTGTGCTATCGCGCAGGCTGAGCACATCGCTAAGGTCGCGATAGCCGCTGGTCGAATAGCGGTATCCGGCAAGGGAGACCGTCGTATCCGTCTCCTGAAACGTTTTGCTCCAGGAAAGGTGCGTCATCCAGCCTTCGGTATAGCCGCTATCGGGAACCTTTGCATGCGACCAGGTGAGGTCCATGCCCAGGGCCCCCAGCCAGCTACCGTAAACGCCGCCGAACATGATTGCCTGGTAGGAGTCTGCGATGCGCAAACCGCTGTTCATAGTGATGGCGTTACTGAGGCCTCGCTGCCAGGTTATGTCGCCGAATAGCGATTCCTCGCCGGTATCGCGGGTTTTCCCCAGCTCGAAGTTGTAGCGGGATATGCCCGCCCTCATCGATTCCGGTACGGCGGAGAAGGGGACGCTGAAGCGGCTGACCGATCCGTCCGCTTCGCTCACCTCAACGTCGAGATCGCCGCTATAGCTCGTCGGATAGAGGTCTGTAATTTCAAACGCTCCCGGCGCGACCGTTGTCTGGTAGATTTCCTGACCATTTTGACGGACGGATACTTTGGCGTTAGTGACGGCAACGCCACGAATAACAGGAGCGTAGCCGCGTTGAGAATCAGGCAGCATCCGGTCATCTGTAGCAAGGCTGAAGCCGCGGTAGTTCAGACCGGAAAAGAAACGACCTGCCGTGACCAGCTCGCCCGCCGTGAGTTGGCTGCCATATTCGGGTAGAGGTCTCTGCAGGAAGCTACGGATATTTTTCCAGGTACTACCGCCATCGCGGCTCCAGTTTAAATTGGATAACTGCCGATACTGCCATTTTCCAAGATTGATCCCGCCACTTAGCGAAGCCCAGGCCGAGTCCTGATTGCCGCTATTCTTTCCGGAATAGGAAACATGATAATAGTTGCTGATATAGTTTACGAAACCGACTGAAGTCCCCGAATCCAGCTCTTCCGGGTCAACGTACCCGCGAGGCGCTCTGTCCATTTCTGTCTGGGGAACGCTGAGATTAAGACGTAGCTGCGCAACGTTCATATCCACGCTACCGCCTTTTACTACCTGCTTTAAAAAATAGCAGCGGGGGGCTGATGATGAATTGGCGGCGGTTGGCGGCGTAAGTTTAATACCCGCACTTTTGAAAAAGGTCTCAGGTAAGCAAGGAGAAACCGAATCGTCATTGAGTTTGATGAATTCAACTTCAATATTATCGACAAAGTGGCTATTTACAGAGACATCGACTCTGTATTTCCCCGGAGCGATGCTATTTTTCTTCACCAGCTGTGCGAGAGCCGACTGGCTGAATCTTCCACCGCGAAATAATTCAGGCTCGAAAATATAATCATCGGCCGCAGATGAGTCGGACAATGCATTTTCCGGAGTGCTATCCGCTGCGTACGATCCGGAGATTGATGCTATTAAAGAACATAAAACAAGAGTGTATTTCACGCTACTCCGCCTCCGAATCGGTACGGTATCATTTTTATTATTGCGTTCTATAAGGTGCGCTCGTTGATGACATCTATGCCGTAATCATTGACCAAAACTAACCGCAGACGTGCGCCCTTGAGGCCGGACACCGGGTCTGAGGGTAACCACTCTGCGGATGATTGCGGCGCGACCATTTGCCTATCAGCTAGCTTAATTTCGCGACCGTTAATCACTAAACTGGCGCGACGGACAACGGCAAAGTACCCAGCAGAATTAGTGACTTTTATTTTTTTGCCGCTAAGCGAAAAGGTCATTTTCTTCGCCGTCTCTCCCGGGGTTCCTTCTATTCCCTGAGGGCGATAAAAAATTTTAACCCGATTGGTGATGGCTAAAACGAGCTGATTACTCCCACTTTTTTCCGATTTTGTCGCCGGAAGTTGGGTGAAATTCATATAAAAAATTGATTCTTTATTTTGCGGTAGACTATTGCCAATATACTTTAGAAGAACCGTTTGCGCGCTGCCCGGCTCCATGCGAAATATATTGGGCGTCAGCAGGAAGTTGCTATCTTCTTCATCAGCTGGTTTCTTTTCACTGCCATCGTCGACCTGAACCTGAACAATATAAGGTTGCTGGTCCGGATTCTTTAGCTGGATAGATTTATTGCTAACCTGAGCAGGATAAATAATACGCGTCCCGGTCATCACTACGCTAGCACAGACATGATGACTCAAGCATAAAAGAAGCATTGCTACCAATGAGAAATAAATGCGCATCCTTCGCTTTCCTGTATTAAATTAGTACCCTAAGTCTGAGTTTAATTTGCTGCCAGAAGAGATATGTTTGGCATCGCAGCGAAATCTATCGCACACGATACAAAGAAACCGGGTGAAAACTCTGGCTGGACGAAAATGTCTCGCCAGCCAGAGCTGCGCAATTAGAAGTAGCTCAGCGTATATTCGGCTACAGAGGTAATTTTACCCGGGGTAGCGCCTGTCGCTTTAACGACATAATAACGTGCACCGAACTCGTAGCTTGCTTCAGTTTTGGTTGCTTTCAGTACCAGTCCGTTAACAGCCGTTGGGCCAGAGAGCACTACCGGATTTGAACCATCGCTTGAAGCCGTTAACTGAATACCAAATCCGACGGCGGCATCGCTGGTTGCGCGGTTGCCCAGAACGCCGGAGCCGGTATCCACATCATAGCCAAGGAATTTCGTGGCAATGTTAATATCGGTCGCCGGCGCAGTACAATCGCTGATAGAGACGGTGAATGGGGTCAGTCCAGCCGTTTGTCCATTGGCAAGGGTAGGGCCGAAGTCAGTTGTGGCTACGGTAGGCAGCATGACGACAGAGCTGGTTTGCCCGTTAATGCTGACAGAACAGGTCTGGTCGGTGACTTCCCCTTGAAAGGTAACGGTTGGGGTAGCAAAAGCTGCGCAAGGCAACATACCGAAAGCAGCGATAATTGCTATCTTCTTGAACTGATTAGTCATTTATATATCCTTATCTAATTTTCAAAACAGGCCTCGTGATACGAGGCGTTATTACATCAACTGGCTATTCGCCTGGCTATGTAGGCCTTTCAACGCACTATTTAATAAATTTCTTTATCTCTATATTGCGGTCTTTATCAGGAGCATTAACAGAAAGTGCGTCCATGTAATATTCACGCTTCCTGAAGTTACATATTTAATCCTGGTGGTATTTTGTGAAAAGAAAAGCCGCCTCTTTTATAGGATGTTCTGTTGCGGTGATGATCTGTCAGCTTTTTCTTTTCGTTACCGATGCTGTTTGTCGGGCTCTTTGTGCTAACCGTATTGTCATATTTATCATTCCCACGGTTAGAGCTAACGTAATTCTTTAGTACGCCGCACGTCAGTGAATTTATATTTTCAATGTGAAAAGATTATAAAGATGGGAAACCTCCTGGTGCAAGTCAAAAAGGCCTGGGGCTCTTATCTATCCAGGAATATTCCTAAATAAATGTTTTTGCCAATGCGCAAACATTAGCGATGTTGTGGTATTAAACTCTAAGGTTGTGCATGTTCATAGTTGAAAGCTCTGATTTTAGTATGTTTTAAATTGTCTTTAATTCAGGGTTTATATATCTATAAAATAAATGTTCAATTGTGCGGTTATACATTTCATCTATCAAAATCCTGGTCATTACCTCCTGATTGACTGTTTATATTAAATTTGATTTGTTGGGTGGTGTGATATTTTTTGTGTGAATGCTATTTATCTATGGCATATTCGCTTGTCAATACGAGCCCTGGAGGAGGGTACGCCATAGGGAAATAACCCCGCGAAGCGGATTAAAGGCTGATATTGACTTAGTTAATCAAATATAAGTCTTTTACGCTTGTCAGCCTGGCTTTCAAACGGAAGTATATGACTTTAATTATTTATAAAGCGGGATCTCGGCGCGGCTGATGTCTTAACGTCAATGGTTTAAAAAAACTTTGCTGAATGGAATACTGTGACGCTATTTCACATTATGCATGTACGGCATTTTTATGATGGTTTGTCAATTCAGCTCTTTATCTCATGCAGAAGAATGAGCAACTCATCACTGTTTGAGGTTGAGATAGACGATTTTCGGTTACCGAAAACGGGATCGGCATATTCAGCCTCCTGGAGCGACCCGCGCGGCCTGGTTCCGTCTGACTGCTGGTGGGGTGGATGGAGTAAAATATTCTAGTTAAGCGGTTTGTCAGACGTTTCATGGCGAAATGTTGCTATTTTTATAGTCTGATCTCCTGACGTCGCTGTTAATTTTAGATTATTGAAAAAGAATAGCTATATCTAAAGTTATGCCTTGAGCCAGTACCGTGAATTCACAAAATTCATCATTATGAGTAAATAAGATGATGCCTCCTTCCTCTATCACAAATCCTACTTGCATTAAGCCTCTGACAAGTTAAGTTATTCAAACTGAATATCTCATTTTTTGCCCGGAGACCGGCATGACCGACTGTGTAATTCCCGAAATTAAAGCCACTGAAGAAGAAATGATTGCGATCCGTCATTATTTACACGCCAATCCGGAATTAAGTCTGGAAGAGTTTAATACCAGCGAGCTGGTGGCCGGAAAACTCACCGAGTGGGGCTATACGGTGACCCGCGGGCTGGCGAAAACCGGGGTAGTCGGAACCTTAAGCAAAGGCGATTCTCCGCGCACTATCGGCCTGCGCGCCGACATGGACGCGCTGCCGATTTTCGAAACGACCGATCTCCCGTGGGCCAGCACCGTTGCCGGGAAAATGCACGCCTGCGGCCATGACGGTCATACCACCATTCTGCTGGCGGCGGCGAAGTATATCGCCTCTCCGGCCTGTCAGTTCAACGGCACGGTTCACCTGATATTCCAGCCTGCCGAAGAAGCTATCGGCGGCGCGGATTTAATGATTAAAGACGGCCTGTTTGAGCGCTTTCCCTGCGAGCGCATCTTCGGCCTGCACAATATGCCGGGCCTGCCGGTGGGGAAAGTCGGCTTTTACGCCGGTAATTTTATGGCCTCGGCGGATACGGTAAAAATTACCATTACCGGCTACGGCGGCCACGGCGCGCACCCCGAGCGCACCGTCGATCCGATTGTCACCGGCGCGGCGCTGGTGATGAATCTGCAAAGCATCGTTGCGCGTAACGTACCGCCGGGCGAAACCGCGGTAGTGAGCGTCGGCACTTTCCAGGCGGGCATTGCTTCGAACGTCATTCCGGAGAACGTGGTGATGGAGCTGAGCGTGCGGGCGATGAAGCCGGAAATCCGCGACCTGCTGATTAAACGTATCAAGGAGCTTGCTGATTTTACCGCCAAAAGCTACGGCGCCAGCAGCGAGGTAGAGGTCTTTGACTCTTATCCGGTACTGACCAACAGCGTTGAAGAGACCGAATTCGCCAAAGCGCTGGCGCTGGAAGTCTTTGGCGAGGAGGGCGTGCTGGAATCCATCTCGCCGATGAACGCCAGCGAAGATTTTGCCTTTATGCTCCAGCAGCGCCCCGGCTGCTACTTCCTGCTGGGCAATGGCGAGAAAGGCGGGAAGGGTAGCTGTATGGTGCATAACCCTGGCTATGACTTTAATGACGATATTATTTCCACCGGCGCGACGCTGTTTGCCCGGTTAGTTGAAACACACTGCCGTTGATCTCTGGAGTCCATAAATAATGAAAAAATCTCTTCTGCTGTGGGTCGCGCTGATGGCCTCAACCTCAGCCCTGGCCGCAGAAAATAAGGAAATTCGCTTTGGCGTCGACCTGACCTTCGCGCCGTTTGAATGGAAAGATCCGCAGGGTAAGCTGCAGGGTTTTGATATTGACCTCGGCAACGCGATTTGCGCACAGCTGCAGGCGAAGTGCGTGTGGGTGGAAAGCAATTTCGACGGTATTATCCCGGCGCTGAAAGCGCGTAAGTTCGATGCGATCCTCTCCGGCATGTATATGACCGAGAAACGCAAAGAGCAGATTGGCTTTAGCGACAAGCTGTACAACGGCCCGGTATTCCTTGTCGCGCGTAAAAACACCCTGGCCGGAAACACCGTCGAGCAGTTGAAAGGCAAAACCATCGGCGTCGAGCAGGGATCGGCGCAGGAGACTTACGTTAATCAGCACTGGCGTCCGGCAGGAATCAATATCGTCGCCTATCAGGGGGCGGATCGCGTGGTTCAGGATCTGGAGTCCGGGCGTATTGACGGCGCGGTGCTTTCCGGCATGATGGCCGACTACAGCTTCCTGCAGCAGCCGCAGGGGAAAGATTTTGCCTTCGTTGGCGGACACCTGAAGGACGACAAGCTGTTCGGCGCCGGCGCGGCGATTGGCCTGCGCAAAGAGGACGATGCTCTGCGCCAGGAGATTAACGGCGCGATTGCCACTATTCTTGCCGACGGCACTTATAAAAAGCTCGCCGGGAAATATTTTAGCTTTGACGTCTATTCCGGGACATAATGTTGTTATGCATTCAGCGGGCGCGGAAAGCCCGCTTCAAGCTTCCTTTTCTTACTATCCCGTAATTGTCCTTTTCTGGCCCTCACGGCGTTCCGAAGGATACTGAATATAAGCGATAAGGAGTGAACGGCATGATCACACGTCCCCTGGGCAAAACCGGATTTTCCATCGCCCCGCTGGTGTTTGGCGGTAACGTTTTTGGCTGGACCACCGATGAAAAAACCAGTTTTGCCATTCTTGATGCGTTTATAGACCACGGCTTCGATGCTATCGACACGGCGGATGTCTACTCCCGCTGGGCGGATGGCAACCGGGGCGGCGAGTCTGAAACCATTATCGGCCGCTGGCTACAGGCGCGGCCAGGCATGCGCGAGAAGGTGAAGATCTTCACCAAAGTGGGTTCCGATTTAGGCCTTCCTGGCCATAAAGGGTTGAAAAAAGCCTGGATCCAGCAGGCGGTAGACGATTCGCTCCGTCGCCTGAACACTGATTATATTGACCTCTATTTTGCCCACTGGCCGGACCCGGAAACGCCGGTTGCCGAAACGCTCGAAGCCTTCCACGCCCTGCAGCAGGCGGGTAAAATCCGCGCGATGGGCGCCTCAAACCTTGACGCGCAGCAGCTGTCGAGCGCGCTGGAGGTGTCGCGTAAAAGCGGCCTGCCGTCCTGGCAGGTACTGCAGCCGGAATATAATCTTTATCATCGCTCGGCTTTTGAAGGCGCGCTCTGCGACTTGTGCGTCAGCCGCGAGATCGGCGTGGTGACCTACTACAGCCTGGCGTCCGGCTTCCTGACCGGTAAATACCGCCAGCAGTCCGATCTGGCGCAAAGCCAGCGCGGCAGCCGCATCGGTAAATACCTTAATCCTCGCGGGCTGCGTATTATTGATACCCTGGATGAGGTCGCGGAGCAAAATGGCGCTAAACCTGCCGAAGTCGCTCTGGCCTGGCTGATGACCCGCGAAGGCGTGACGGCGCCCATCGCCAGCGCCACCAGCATTGCACAAGTAGAGAGCTTTGCCCGCGCCGCCGCGCTGAGCCTGAGTGCGGAACAGCTGGCGCGCCTGGACACCGCCAGCGCGTAGTCATTGAGGCCGGATCCTGTCGGGTCCGGCCCTCTGCCTCTCAGCGTTTTGTCGCGCATTGTTCCTCACCTTCAGCTCATCCCTCTGCGGCGAATCCCTTTCACCGAAAAATGAAACGTTTTTCCATTCGCCAAAAGCCAGGCTTGATTACGATAAGATAATGCGTATAGTTCTCATTCTTCTTCTTGTTTGCGGTTTTGTCAGGAGATAACCTGCGTTCGTCGCGGGCTCACAGGGAAACGGCGAAGGCACAGGATGGGGCTCACAGGCGCAAGACCGGAAACGTTAATTTCGGCGGCGGAGTCACTATCGGATCGTTGATTTTGTTCAGGATTGATCTTATGAAATGCACTCTCTCGGCGCTGGCGCTGGCTATTTCTGCTGTCTTAAGCGGCTGCGCCGCCACCCATACCGTTCCGGCTTCTCAACACGTGGCTGAAAAAAGCGCGGTTACCCCCGCACAGCCGCTGAAGCGCGAGCTGGCGGAGGGGCTGTATGAAATGGCGCTCAGCCCGAAAGGCGATGCGCTATACGTGGCCAGCGCTGAAGGCTTTAAAGATGTGCAGGGCGGGGCGGTCTATAAGCTGGACCCGACGACCCTGAAAACCCTCGGTATGACCCACACAGACCTGAAAAACTTTGCCGTACAGCTTAGTCCGGATGGCAGTACGCTGTACGTGACCAACTCGCTGGACGGCGGCATTAGCGCCATTGATACCGCCAGCGGCAAAGTCAAAAAACGCCTGCTGTTCAGCGAGCGTAACAAAGAGGGATTCCCGTACGGCGCGCGGCAGATCCTGTTGCTCAATAACACGCTCTACGTGGGCGCGGTGGCCGATCCGGCACAAATCTGGGTCGTCGATGCCGACACGCTGAAGCTGAAAACGCGGATTAAAAATACCGGCAAATGGATGACCGGCCTGCACTATTCTGCGCAAACCGGACGTCTCTATGCGGCAAACGGCAGCGGCGAGGTGTTGGTGATTAACCCACGCAACAACCGTATCGAGCAGCGCTGGAAGCCGCTGGGCGCTAAGCCAGCCCTGCTGCTGAATATGGCCGAAGATAGCGCCACCGGCCGCCTGTTCGTCACCGACAACTCGCAAGCGAAAACCACGCTGGTGCTTGATATCCATACCGGTAAGCTGATTAAGCAGCTGGAAGTGGGCGATTCGCTGGCGGTGCAGTTCAATCCAAAGCGCAACGAGATTTATATTTCCCAGCGTGAATCCGGCAAAGTAATCAGCCTGGATGGCAGCAGCTACGCGTTAAAAAAATCATGGGATATTCCGGCTAACCCCAACAGCCTGCTGATCTCCGCCGACGGGCAAACATTGTTTGTCACCGTCAAACAGCCGTTCAATAAAGATCATTCGACGAAAGGGCCGGACAGCGTTGTCCGCATTGACCTGACCGCAAAATAAAAAATCTGGCCCGGCAACGGGCCCCTGGCTTTATTTTCCTATCTATGGGACCAAATTATGCGTAGCTCCTGCTCTCCGGCCTTCCCACTGCGAAAAACGCTGCTGGCGTTAACCGTTGGCGCGATCACCCATTCAGCCGCTGCGGTAGAAAACGACGCCGGCGAACGTCAGAAAAACGAAGAAACCATGGTCGTTCAGGCGACGCCCGACAGCCGCTTTAGAGCCGGCGGCGACCTGGTGGTGCCCGCCTATCTCGACGGCCAGGTCGCCAACGGCGGCCGCCTCGGAATGCTCGGCGAACAAAACGCGATGGACGTTCCGTTCAGCATTATCGGCTATACCTCGAAGCTGATTCAGGATCAGCAGGCGAAAACCATCACCGACGTAGTGAGTAACGATGCCGGGGTTCAGCCGGTGCAGGGTTACGGTAACTACGCTGAGACCTACCGCATTCGCGGCCTTAAATTTGACGGCGACGATATGACCCTGAGCGGGCTGGCGGGCGTGGTGCCGCGTCAGGTAGTGGATACCGCCATGCTTGAGCGGGTGGAAATTTTTAAAGGCGCCAACGCCCTGCTGAACGGCGCAGCCAGTTCCGGCGTCGGCGGCATGATCAACCTTGAACCCAAGCGCGCGGAAGATATCCCGACCGCTCGCGTGGGCGTGGACTATACCTCAGATTCTCAGGTCGGCGGCTCGCTGGATTTGGGTCGCCGCTTTGGCGATGATAACCAGTTCGGCGCGCGGGTGAACCTGGTGCACCGCGAAGGCGAGACGGCGGTGGAGAGTGATAAACGCAGAACCACGCTGGCTTCTATTGGTCTCGATTATCGCGGCGAACGCATGCGCAGCTCGTTTGACTTTGGCTATCAGAAAAAAACCTTCCACGGCGGCCCGATGGGGATCAACATTTCGGGCGTCGATTTTATTCCGCGCCTGCCGGATAACACCCACAACTACACGCAAAAATGGGCTTACAGCGATATCGAAAATGAGTTTGGTATGCTGAGGATGGAATACGACATTGTCGATAAATGGACCGCCTATGCCTCTTTAGGCGCGCAGCACGCCCATGAAATCGGCTTATATAGCGCGTCGAAGCTCATCGACCGGGCGGGCAACGCCACGGCGGGGCGCCTGGATACCAACCGCTATATTGATACCGCCAGCGGTATGGCCGGGGTACGCGGCGAGTTCGCCACCGGTTTTGTATCGCACAAAGTCAACGTCGGCTATTCGGCGAAAACCCAAAACGATAAAACCGCATGGCGGATGTCGAAGGCGGCGGATAACCCGCTGGTGAATATCTACGATACTCAGCAGGTTGCGCCTCCAGCGAACGCTTCCTTCGGCGGCGATTATTACGATCCGCTGACCAGCGGCCGTACCCGTTCCCAGGGCTGGCTGCTGAGCGACACCCTCGGCGTGCTGGATGATACGCTACTGTTCACCGCTGGCGCGCGTCATCAAAAAGTGGTGGTGCGCAACTACGATAAAACCACCGGCCTGCAAAGCGATGCGTATGACGACAGCCGCTGGATGCCAACCTATGGAGTGGTCTACAAGCCGTGGCAGGTTATCTCTCTATACGCCAACCATACCGAAGCCCTGCAGCCGGGCAGCAACGCGCCGAACTCCGCCGCTAACTATGGGGAAAGCGTCGGAATTATTCACTCCAAACAGAACGAAGTCGGGATGAAGGCGGATTTTGGCCGCATTGGCGGCTCGCTGGCGCTGTTTGAAATTAAAATGCCGTCAGCATTCCTCGATAGCCAGAAACGCTATGGCCTTAACGGCGAGCAGCGTAATCGCGGCGTGGAATTTAACGTTTTCGGCGAACCGCTGTACGGTCTGCGCCTTAACGCCAGCGCGACCTGGCTGAAAGCCGAACTGTCGAAAACCAAGGATGGTATCAACGACGGTAAAACAGCGATCGGCGTACCGGGGTTCTACGCGGTGCTTGGGGCAGAGTATGACATCAAGCCCATCGACGGTCTGACCGCCACCGCGCGCCTCAACCATTCCGGTTCGCAGTATGCCGACCAGGCGAATAGCAAGAAGATTGATAGCTACACCACCCTTGATCTCGGCGTGCGCTATCGCCTGGCGCTTAACGAGAACCAGAACCAGATGACGGTGCGTGCGGGGGTGGATAACGTGACGGATGAGAACTACTGGTCCGGCGCGGATGACAGCGGAACCTATCTGTTCCGTGGCGAACCACGGACGTTCAAGGTTTCGGTCGGCTACGAGTTCTAAGCAAAACGCTGGGGCGGGCAGGGCTGCTCGCCCCTTGTGATAAATCAATGAACGTATGAAGCCAGGGCATCTGCGGCTTGAAGTATGACGGGGATAAGTGTTACAAGGTGCCCCTTCATATAAACACACAGGGGATCGACGTGAAAGACGCGTCAACGCCGTCGGATGCCGTAGAGGAAAGCGGCCCGACGCTTCACCGCGGTTTACAGAACCGACATATTCAGCTTATCGCCCTTGGCGGCGCCATCGGTACCGGCCTGTTTCTCGGCATCGGGCCAGCCATTCAAATGGCGGGACCGGCCGTACTGCTCGGCTATGCCGTCGCCGGTATCATCGCATTTCTGATCATGCGCCAGCTTGGCGAAATGGTCGTCGAAGAACCGGTTTCTGGTTCCTTTGCCCACTTTGCTTATAAGTACTGGGGGCCGTTCGCCGGCTTTCTTTCCGGCTGGAACTACTGGGTAATGTTCGTGCTGGTCGGGATGGCGGAACTGACCGCCGCCGGGATCTATATGCAGTACTGGCTGCCGGACGTGCCGACGTGGATCTGGGCCGCCGCTTTTTTCATCATTATCAACGCCGTCAACCTGGTGAACGTGCGTCTGTACGGCGAAGCGGAGTTCTGGTTTGCGCTGATCAAGGTGCTGGCGATTATCGGCATGATCGGCTTTGGCCTGTGGATGCTGTTCGGCGGCCACGGCGGCAGCAAAGCGGGCATTGATAATCTGTGGAAACACGGCGGTTTCTTCGCCACCGGCTGGCACGGCCTGATCATGTCGCTGGCGGTCATTATGTTCTCCTTCGGCGGGCTGGAGCTTATCGGCATTACCGCGGCGGAAGCCCATAATCCGGAAAAGAGCATCCCGAAAGCGGTTAACCAGGTGGTATACCGTATCCTGCTGTTTTATATCGGCTCGCTGGTGGTTCTGCTGGCGCTCTATCCGTGGGTGGAAATTAAATCCGACAGCAGCCCGTTCGTGATGATCTTTCATAATCTGGACAGTAACGTGGTGGCTTCAGCGCTAAACTTCGTTATTCTGGTAGCGTCGCTGTCGGTCTATAACAGCGGCGTTTATTCCAATAGCCGGATGCTGTTCGGACTGTCGGTACAGGGTAATGCGCCGAAGTTTCTCGCCCGCGTCAGCAAGCGCGGCGTGCCGGTTAACTCCCTGCTGCTATCGGGAGTCATTACTTCGCTGGTGGTGCTGCTTAACTACCTGCTGCCGCAAAAAGCTCTCGGTCTGCTGATGGCGCTGGTGGTAGCGACGCTGCTGCTGAACTGGATTATGATCTGTCTGGCGCACCTGAAGTTCCGCGCCGCCCAGCGGCGCAAAGGGCGCGAATCGAAGTTTAAAGCCCTGCTGTCGCCCGCCAGCAACTATATCTGTATCGCCTTTCTTGGGCTGATCCTGGTGCTGATGTGCACGATTGACGGTATGCGCCTGTCGGCGATTCTGCTGCCGGTCTGGATCCTGTTCCTGTTTGTGGCCTTTAAAACCCTGCGCCGTTCGGCGTAGGGCGATCGCCCCGTCGTCCGGCGGGGCATTATCTCTTTTTATTGTGATCTTCTTCGCGCTTAGCGTATTTTGCCCGCGATCTTCTTTTTGTAATCGATTACTTTTTATTTGAGCGTATTTGTAATCGATTACTTTTTTGAGGGCGGTCGAAATGGTCACAACAACCGAAGGTCGTGAAACACCCCGCGTAGCCCACCGTTTTCTGGTGCCGCGGCTGTCGTTAATGATGTTTATGCAGTTTTTTATCTGGGGAAGCTGGTCGGTGACGCTGGGGTTGGTGATGACCCGCTATGAGATGTCGCTGCTGATTGGCGATGCCTTCTCCGCCGGGCCGATTGCCTCTATTCTCTCACCGTTTGTGCTGGGGATGCTGGTCGATCGCTTTTTCGCTTCGCAGAAGGTGATGGCGGTGATGCATCTGGCCGGAGCGGTTATTCTGTGGTTTGTCCCGCAGGCGCTGGTGGCGCAAAACGGCGCGCTGCTGATCGGCCTGCTGTTCGGCTATACCCTGTGCTATATGCCGACGCTGGCGCTGACCAACAATATCGCTTTCCACAGCCTGGCGAACGTCGATAAAACCTTCCCGGTGGTGCGCGTCTTCGGCACTATCGGCTGGATCATCGCCGGTATCTTTATCGGCGTCACCGGTATCTCTGATACCACCGGCATTTTTACCCTGGCGGCGCTCTGCTCGGTGGCGCTGGCCGTTTATAGTCTGACGCTGCCGCATACGCCGGCTCCGGCGAAGGGGACGCCGGTACAGTTTCGCGACCTGCTGTGCGCCGACGCTTTCGCGCTGCTAAAAACGCGCCACTTCCTCATTTTCTCCTTCTGCGCGACGCTGATTTCGATTCCGCTCGGGACCTACTACGCCTACACCGCCTCTTATCTGGCGGATGCCGGGGTGGCGGACGTCAGCACCGCGATGTCTTTCGGTCAGATGTCAGAAATCTTCTTTATGCTGGTGATCCCGCTGCTGTTCCGCCGCCTGGGGGTTAAATACATGCTGCTGATCGGCATGGCGGCGTGGTTCGTACGCTACGCCTTCTTTGCCCTTGGCGTCAGCGAAGAGGGGCGGTTCCTGCTCTATCTGGGCATCCTGCTGCACGGCGTCTGCTACGACTTTTTCTTTGTAGTCGGCTTTATTTATACCGATCGCGTGGCCGGTGAGAAGGTCAAAGGCCAGGCGCAGAGCATGATTGTTATGTTCACCTATGGCATCGGTATGCTGCTGGGATCGCAGATCTCCGGCGCGCTGTATAACCATCTGGTCGCCGGCCAGAGCGTGCCGCAGGCGTGGGTGACCTTCTGGTGGATCCCGGCGGTGGCCGCTGCGGTTATCGCGCTGATTTTCCTTTTCTCTTTCCAGTACAACGAGAAAGAGCAGCGTTAATTTTTCAGGAGGTGGTATGAAAACCATTAAAGGACCGGGCATTTTTCTGGCGCAGTTTATCGGCCCGCAGGCGCCGTTTAATACCCTGGAGGGCGTGGCGCAGTGGGCCGCAGGTTTGGGCTATCAGGCATTGCAGATCCCCTGCAACCATCCGGCGATTTTCGACGTTGAACGCGCCGCCGCAAGTCAGAGCTACTGCGATGAGGTGAGCGGCATACTGGCGGAACAGGGCCTGGCGATCAGCGAGCTGTCCACTCATCTTGAGGGACAGCTGGTGGCCGTCCATCCGGCTTATAATAAGGCCTTTGACGCGTTTGCGCCCGCCGCGCTGCGCGGTAACCCGCAGGCGCGCCAGCAGTGGGCGGTCGAGAAAGTGCGCCAGGCGGCGGTGGCCTCGGCGCGTCTGGGGCTGAAGGCGCACGCCACCTTTTCCGGCGCGCTGGCGTGGCCTTATTTTTATCCGTGGCCGCCGCATAATCAGCCGCTTCTTGATGAGGCCTTCGATGAACTGGCCCGGCGCTGGCGGCCGCTGCTGGACGTTTTTGACGAGCAGGGCGTGGATGTCTGCTACGAAATCCATCCCGGCGAAGACCTGCATGATGGCGTGACATTTGAGCGTTTCCTGCAGCGGGTCGATAACCATCCGCGCTGCAATATGCTCTATGACCCCAGCCATCTACATCTTCAGCAGATGGACTACCTGGGTTACATCGATATCTATCATTCGCGGATCAAAGCGTTTCACGTCAAAGATGCCGAATTCCGCCGCAGCGGGCGCAGCGGTGTCTACGGCGGCTATCAGAACTGGCAGCAACGGGCGGGGCGTTTTCGTTCGCTGGGTGACGGACAGATCGATTTCAAAACGATTTTCAGCAAACTCACCGAGTATGATTTTGACGGCTGGGCGGTGCTGGAGTGGGAGTGCTGCCTGAAGGATGCGGAGGTTGGCGCGCGCGAAGGCAGCGAGTTTATCCGCCGCCATATCATCCCGGTCTCCGGGCGGGCGTTTGATGATTTTGCCGCAGGCAAGGAGGGAGGAGAATGATTCAGGTCGGCATTATTGGCTCCGGGTTTATCGGGCCGGTGCATCTGGAAGCGCTGCGTCGGGTAGGCGATATCGAGGTGGTGGCATTGTGCGACGGTTCACTGGAAGTGGCGCAGCAGAAGGCGCGCCAGCTCAATGTGGCGCACGCCTACGGTAGCGTCGAGGCGCTGCTGGCGCATCCCGGATTGCAGGTGGTGCATAACTGTACGCCGAACCACCTGCATGCGCGGATTAACCGACAAATCCTCTCCGCCGGTCTGCACGTTTTTTCAGAGAAACCGCTCTGCATGACCACCGAGGAGGCCCGCGAGCTGGTGGCGCTGGCGGAAAGCGCCGGGGTGGTTCATGGGGTCAGCTTTGTGTATCGCCAGTTTGCCATGGTGCAGCAGGCGGCGGCGATGATGCGCAACGGCGACGTCGGGAGGCTGTTTGCGGCGCACGGCAGCTATTTGCAGGACTGGATGCTGCTGGAGAGTGACTATAACTGGCGCGTGGATTCGGCGCAGGGCGGGGCCTCGCGGGCGATGGCCGACATTGGTTCCCACTGGTGCGATACGGTGCAGTTTATGACCGGCCGACGCATTGTGGAGGTGATGGCGGATCTGTCTATCGTCTGGCCGACGCGCCAGGTGCCCGTGGCCGGCGACGCGACGTTCAGCCAGCATCGCGATGGTACCGCGTATGAAGCGCGGCCCGTCGATACCGAAGATTTGGGGTCGGTCCTGTTTCGCTTCGACGATGGCAGCAAGGGGAGCTTTATCGTTTCGCAGGTCAGCGCCGGGAGAAAAAACGGCCTGACGGTGGAGATCGGCGGCAGCCGCTGTTCGCTGGCCTGGGATCAGGAGGTGCCGCAGCGGCTGTGGATTGGTCATCGCCAGCGGCCAAACCAACTGCTCAGCGACGATCCGAGCCTGATGCTCGGCGAGGCCGCCGCCAGCGCCCATTTCCCCGGCGGGCATAATGAAGGCTGGCCCGATGCGTTTAAAAATATGATGCTGAGCTTTTATCAGGCGGTGCGCGCCGGTCGAATGCCGCCGGCATCGTCGCGGCGTTTCGCTTCGTTCTACGAGGGGGCGGACGTGATGTACATCATTGCGGCGATAGTGAAAAGCCATCAGCAGCAGCGCTGGGTGAAGGTGGAAAGATAGCAGAAGGCGCGGTGCGCATTTCGCGCACCCGCTGTGTTATTTCACGCCAAAATAGCCATCAAGATACGTCCCGGCCAGTTCGTTACCGAACAATACGGCATCCTTATTTTCCATTTCGTTGTCCCATTTATCGCTGGCGTTACCGGTGAACGCGTGCTGGGTTTTTGTGCCCTCAGCCACCTGCTGCCTGATAGCGTCGGCGGTACGACGGGCATCGCTTTCGCTCATTCCCGATTTTTTGTCCTGCTGGCCACGGGCATAGATTTCGGTAAAGGTCGGCAGATTTAAGCGGTAGTTTTCCTGACGGTTAGTGGCGAAGTTACCGCCGACGAAATCGTTGCGGTGTGAGACAAAATAGTAAGCGTGGCGTTCCGGTGAAGATTTTGAGGAGGTACAACCGGAAAGGGCGGTGAGCGAACAGCCGAGCGCGATAAGCGCTATTTGAAGTTTCATTGATATCATCATCCATAATTATTAGAACAGGTACACCGATCATTCGGCTACAGAACAAAACGGCTAATTATAGATGTACGGTAGCACCTGAAGACCCATGAATCCAAGGGTCTTCAGGCAGCATTTTTTAGATCTGCGCCAGCCCGCCATCAACGTAGATTTCAGCGGCGTTAATAAAGCTCGCGTCGTCTGACGCCAGAAAAGCGACGGTTTTAGCGACCTCCTCGGGCTCGCCAATGCGGCCCAGCGGGACGTCGGCGGCCAGCATATCAAAGAGTCCCTGGCGCTGCTCTTCCGCGACAAGTCCTCCCAGGCCGGGCGTACGGACGGGCCCCGGGCTGACCACATTCACGCGGATACCGCGCGCCTTCAGGTCCAGCGCCCATGAGCGGGCCAGGTTACGCACGGCGGCCTTACTGGCGCTGTACACGCTGAAGTTCGCGGTGCCTTTCACCGCCGCGGTCGAGCCGGTGAGGATGATGGAAGCCCCCTGGGTCAACAGCGGCAAGGACTTCTGGACGGTGAACAGCACGCCGCGCACGTTGGTAGCGAAAATGCGATCGAAGTGCTCTTCCGTTATGGCGCCCAGCGGCATCATATCGCCGCCGCCCGCATTGGCAAAAAGCACATCCAGTCGCCCTGATTCACTGGCAATGGTCGAAAACACCCTATCGAGGTCGCTTAATATCGAGGCATCGGCGCGGATCCCGCTGGCGGCGGGACCGATTAACGCGACCGCCGCATCAAGCTCTTCCTGACGGCGACCGGTGATATAGACCGTCGCTCCCTGCGAGGCCAGCTCCCGGGCTGATGCCAGGCCGATACCCGAGGTGCCGCCGGTGACTAACGCGATTTTTGCCGAAAGTTTTTTACTCATGGTGCACTTCCTTAACTAAAGTATGAATATGCCAATTGAGTCATCCACTTACCGTGACCACCTGGCGACTGAGTACGGGAGTCACTCTACCGTCAGCCACGGATGCAAAAAACGGAGTAATGTGAAAAACACTCTTCACACTGGTGAATAATCAGCGGCTATTATCAGGAAAAATGAATAATGGATCGGTTTTCAGCCCTTAAAGTTTTTACGCGCGTTGTCGAAGCCAACAGTTTTACCCGGGCCGCAGACTCCCTGAATATGCCCAATGCCACCCTGAGTAAAGCGATTCAACAGCTTGAATCGCATCTTGGCGTGTGCCTGCTGCAACGCACGACCCGACGCATTACCGTCACGCCGGAAGGGCGTGAATACTATGAAAAAGCGGTGCGGATTCTGAAAGAACTGGATGAGGTGGATGCCTCATTTCGCGCTGCCCGCAATAAACCAAAAGGGCATCTGCGCGTCGCGGTAGGCGGCTCCACCGCTCGCGACGTGCTGATCCCGCTGTTGGCTGATTTTATGGCAACCTATCCGGATATTCGTATCGACCTGGCGGTTGCCGACAGCCCCTCGGACCTTATCAGCGGCAATATCGACTGCGCGATCAGAGGAGGTCCGCTGGACGACTCGACCCTAATCGCGCGCAAAATCGGCGAAGCGACGATCGTGACCTGCGCCACGCCGGACTATTTCAGGCTTTATGGTGTTCCCGCGTATCCCGATGAGTTGAAGAACGGACATCGGCTGGTCAGCTATTTATCTCCCGCCAGCGGAAGAGCCTTCCCGTTCCGCTTTCTGGCTAACGGCATCGCGCAAGAGATCAAAACGGAACATCACCTTGGCGTAAATGAGAGCAACACGCATATTGCGGCAGCGGAGGCTGGGCTGGGGATTGTTCAGACCTTCTCATATTCGCTGAGAAATGCGCTGGCGAACGGATTACTGGTGGAAATATTGAATAAATGGCGTCCGGCTCCTTATCCCTTTCATGTGGTTTATGCGCAGAATCGCCATGTCACATCCCGGCTGCGCGTATTTATCGACTGGCTGGCGGAGACATTCCCGGCGGCGGTGAAGGGGTCATTGCCCACAAGAACCAAAGAATGATGATAGCCTGCGAGTTTTATGTATTGCGTGATGATAAATTAAGTCACAAAAAAATATTATGCTCGCTTCGACTAAGGGAATCAGGTCAGATATGTTTTGATATATATTATATGATATAGTTAAATTATATGGAGATTCTATTAAAATATTTAATAGGATCTGTTAACGTTATTTTCCTTGCGGTCTGGAAGTATAAATTAGTCTTTTGTTTTCTATATTTATAGTAAATATAATAGCGGCAGGGATTTTTGTTTATAGTATGTTTGATATTCCATATGTATCTTTTGGAAAATATTTTTAGCCACTCAAGAGGTAAGCGTAATGCCGGCAGGTGACCATGAGATTAAATGTATGGCGTGTGGTTTAAACTGCCCTATTGAAGCGGAAGATAAAATGGAGCGATCCCTTTGCGGAGAGAGGAAATTTTCTGTATGGCCAGATAAAAACTATTATTTTAAGCGAGCGGTTAATGATTTGGTTTTCCGTGAAATTACCTGTTTTCTGCCTGAAGGAATGGTGGTGGTGGATTTCTCCCTCGACAATATTTTGTATTTTCTGCATGAGGAGTGGGCTGAAAAACTGCAGGAGACCGGGCTGAAAGTTATTTTACTCGCGGATAAGAGCATGCTGCCCATGGCTAATTTTTGGATGTTGCGCTCCGGGTTATTATGGTCGGTGGTGGAAGTCAACGATAGCTTAAGCAGCTTAATCAAAAAAATAAAACGCATCATGCTGGGGCGAAATCTTCGCTGCCGGCGCACACCGTCGCTGACGGAGCATGAAATGAAGACGCTGCGCTTGCTGGCGGACGGGTACTCCAGTCAGGATATCGCCCGCATCATGGCGTGCGATACCCGCAGCGTCTACCGCTTTCAATACTCTTTATGCAAGAAGTTCGGCGGACTCAATCGCCTGCGCGAGCTGCGCTTCAGGCATAATATCCCCGCTCTGGATTAGCGGCGGTTAGCCTGGCGAATTCATAAAACAGCCCTTGCCTAACTGATGATAGCGGCCTAATGCGACAATATATTTCCTGTTGCTATTCTTCGCCTCGGGGCCTGTCCAGCTCTCCCCAGGCAGCATATAAAATTGCGTTGAACTTTCATCGTCACCATTGCAGCCTTTCTGCAGAATGACTCTAAAATAGGTATTGCCAGTATTTTTAATGGTGCCTGTGGCTTCATTAATTTCATACTGGAATCGCGTCTTACGCGGGCGCACGATGAGAATCGTACTCATCGATACCGAAGGGACTATATTCAGCTTTTTCTGAACCTGACGCCAGGGGAAAACTGTGACGGGCGTCTCCTTAAAGATCACCCGATAATAGCGCTCAACGTCATCTTTAGGCCCACGGTAATAGAGTTTAAAATATTCCTGGCCATTGGCCTGCACGATGAACTGCAGCGGCGACCAGACCAGGTCTTTATCCTGGCCTGGAACGGGTCTTTCATCTCCGTTGCCCGGACGGGAGATTTTATAAGCCGATATGGTATACAAATTGTTGTTTTTTGTATCATTGACTATTGGCCGGGAGATAAAATCTTTACTGCCATCCATATCATAGATAATAGAGTCAAAGTACACCGCGGAAGCGGGCTGAATACACAGCCCGCATAATCCGATGACAAGGATATTTTTCATCATCCCCCCCGCTCGACGCCAATCCACGTGGCGGTCACTTTTACATCGCCGGTGGCGCTGACGGTCCCCATCCAGTCATGACCATTGGTGGTGAATTGTGAATGTGGGTCATCCATCGGAAACAGCAGTTTCAGCGTGGTGGTAAAAAAGAAACCATCGTTGACGTTGGCGTTCCAGGCCGTCTGTACCCAAACGGCGTTGGTCATATCGACAGGATCTTCGCCGCAGCTGTTGCGGACTTTTACCGCTTTACCGGTAGCGGATGTCCATTCGAGGTAGGCCGGGACCGGCACTTTTAGCGTCTCGTCCGCTGAGGTAAACAGGCAGAACGGCAAACCATACATGTTGACGGAGTCGCCAATCACCTGGGCGGTAATACTGTCGGCCTGACGCGACGCGGAGGTGGTGACTTTATATTCAAAGGTGATGGGCTCTTCGCTACCAATCTTGCCGGATGCTTGTGGATGCGAACGCCCGTCGCTGGCGACAATGCTGATGCCGTATTCCCGGGGGATGATGTTAATTAATGTTGATGGCGTGAACTGATAATAACCCGATTGTGGGGTGACGGAGTTATCAAAATAGAAGGTAAACAGAGCATCCTTGTTGGTTAAATCCGTTCCTGCCTTGAGGACTTTTTGAAAAAAGGCGTTGGACAGGAATACGTACACGTACTCGCCTGACGGTTTGAAAACCTTGTTATAGGTGCTGACCGTACCAAAATTGGTCCAGCTTGCCCCATCACCGCTGTACTTTACGTCAGACGTAGAAGGAGAAAATCCCAGCATCGCCGTGTCAATCACCATCCGGAAATCAAGTAAGGTGGTGAGAGTTTTAGTCTCCTGAAAATTGTAAGACACCATTTTACAGATGATCCCCGAAGCGCTCCCGACCACACCCATTTGACACAAATCCGAGCCGAGGTTGACGCTTGGCGTGCCATCGCTGGCAATCCACACTTCTGCCAGAGCACCGGTGCTGTTTAACTTCAGATGCGAGACCTTTTCGAGGTTGAACGTGTAGTAGCGCCATGTTCCCCCGCTGGGGAGATCTTTACAGCGAACGCCGGAGGCAAAGTCATAATCGGTATTGGTATTCATGTAGCAAAGATTAAGCTGCAAAGAATCGATGGTCCCCACCGGCCGATCGCGAAAATACTCATAGGCCGACTGGCTTAGCGCTCCCGCACCGTAGTAACCGTTTGCTACGGTGTTGCCGGACATCGCGTGATAGAAGCCGTCTTTATCGATGACATCGGGAGTAATATAGCCAGACGCCGGGCAGTTTGCGCCCGTAGACATGCAACGGATCCCGAGAAACGGCTGGTTAATGGGCGAATTCTCGATCCACAGGTCGAAGTAGCGGTTGGCGTAAGCCCAGCCTACATAGGTTATATATCCCAGACTACGCTGGTTAGTCGGATATTTTGTCCAGACGTTGGCTCCGGTGAAGCGCGGGTCTAGGGAGCTGGTGGTGATGAAATATTCGTCATCGACATCATTGTCGATAAACATATAGGTGTTGCTGCCGCTCCCGCTGCTGCTTGCGGTGAGCGCCATAGCCGGCGCGGCCAGTAGCCAGCCGGCCAGCAGCATGATGGCCTGGGGTTTAATAGACATTCTTAACATCTCCAGTCACTGATGCCGTTTGTTGTTGGATCTCACAAGGGATCTCACCGACCCATACGGCGCCTTTCGCCTCTGTCAGATCCAGATCCACTTCGCAGATGCCGCCGAATTTATCCACCAGGGTGATCACCGGGAAGCGCTTATCGACGTCCATGGCGAACTCACCGAGTTCGTCGGTGCGCGTTTTACCAATGTGGTTATGAATATCGGCGTTGGCGTAGTATCCGCCGCGGCGATCTTTCACCCGGCCAAAGACGGTGACCAGCTGTTTGACTTCCGGGTTAATCACGCTGACGTTGCCGGGGTAGAGCACCACTTTGTTACGACGACCGTTAACGATGTCGACGCTGTCTTCCGAATTTTTGTCGTTCATCAGCTCCACCTTATATTCCGCGTAGGGCGGAAGACTGATGAAATTGCTTTTGCCGGTCAGCGGGTAGTTCTGGCCGTTGATCTGCGCCATCATCCGGCCCTTGCCGCTGAAATTGGTATTCACCACCAGGCCTGCGGTTTGGGTACCTTTTCCTGCATAGATATTTTTTTGCGTCCAGGCCACGCTGCCCTGCGAACTCAGGCTGTAGTTTGAACTGTGCTGCGATGAGCGGCTGACGGAGACGGTGCCAGCGTTATATTTGGTGTCATAGCTGACGTAACCATTGGCGGCGTAATCGTCGGAACGATAGCGACTATCGTCATTTTTATTCTGTTTAATCTGTTTCGAAACCGACGCCCCCACCTGGGTAATGGCGCGGTTGTCAAAGCTTTTGCGCAGCGTGGCGTTCGCCAGCATGTTTCCGTTCTGGCTGGACACTCCGGTGCTGAGCCAGATGGAGAAGGGGATAGAGACATCAATATTGACGTACTTATCGCGCAGATTTTCATGGTTGTTGTACTGATAGTTCTGAATACCGGCGCGTAGCGTGACGGTTGCGTAGCGATTAGCTAACAAGGATTGATCGTAATCGACGTTGGTATAGGTGCTTCCGGTATATTTATTATTGGTGCGGCTGACGCTCAGCGTACCGAGGAACGGCGCAATTTTGCGCAGGTTAGCGTTGGCGCCGACGGTCACATAGTCGTTTTGCTGCATCGGTAGCGCGTTACCGATGGAACTGTACTGGCGCGACCCCCACAGGTTGCCATACCCGTCCGGTAAACTCATGTTGAAGGTGGAGGTACTCTGCCAGCTGCCGTCGGTAGCGAGCAGCCCCTGCTGGTTAAAGCTGAACGCGTTGTTGAAAATCACGTTCGCTTCCGTTTCATTGACACCGTTATTGTCAAAACCGTAGAGCGTGGTTTTCAGATTCACGCCGGAAAGCCAGGGTTGGCTGGTTGCAGCGGCGACCCCGGCAATCCACGTATTCCGTGTGCCATAATTGATGTTGTAGTTGTGGCGATAGTCCATCTTGTTGTATTCGAGGCTGCCCGCGAAGGTTTGCCATGAGAGATCGCCGGTAACGCTGGATTTTCGAGCGAACGTTTTATTGATGTTCGCCGTCCGGCTGCTGACCACGCGCCCGTTAACGACCACCTGTATATCAACGTTGTAGATACCAAACGGCAGGCGCGACGTATCGAGCTCGTAGCTGCCCATCGAGAAGTTTTGAATGCTGAGCAGTTTACCGTCACGGTACACGTGCACTTCACCGGCGGCCGGGAGGAACACCGTTACGGGCACCAGGGCAAGCGTGTTGTCCTGCGTTTGTGAACTGCTTTTATTGCCATAGCTGATGCCGTAAATGCGGCTGGAGTTCAGGGCGCTCATGCTGGCGATCGATTGCAGATTCCAGGTATCCACCATCCCCATGGCGAAGCGGCGTCCCTGATAGTCACGTTCGTACATCGAGCGATACAATTTGCTCTGCTGGTTGCTGGTACCTATACCGTAGAGGGAACCGTTAAAGTTCAGATGGTGCTCGCGCAGCGACCAGGTATTGTCCAGCGTCAGATAGCTGCTGGCGTTATCGGCATTCTCATATTTATTGTAATAGCTCCCCATCGAGTAATTCAGCACGCTCGAGAGATTCTGAGCAGTGGATTCCCCAAGCATGTTGGTACGCGGCAAAATAGCGGCCTGCATGGCTGCCCGGTTAACCGTCAGCTCAAGATAAAAGGAACGCGTATCGAGTGAAAGCGAGGCGTCTTTGTTGATATAAACGCGCTGACCGTCGCCGATGCTTTTGTCCTGCATCTCGTTAATCAGCGATTTTATCTGCGGTGATAATTCAGTTCGCTCAGGGAGATCGCTGAGGGTGATCTGATTCAGGCGAAACTCATTATCCTTGATGGTAAGGATGGCATCAGCGATTTTTTGCTGGCTGCGTTGGGTACTATTATCGCCTTCATAACGAATAAAAACAGGGACCGACATGCCCTGATATAACGCGTTAGCAAATACCGAAGGAATAACATAGTTACTGACTTTGACTGGCGCTGTAGCATTAGCTGCCCAACCCTGGTTTACCGTAATTAATAACCCAGCGAACAACGTCCCTTTGACATAACCAAGATTATCCATAATATTACTCAGTTTACATTTATATATTGCTCACCGTGCCATATTCCAATTCGCGTTTTTTTGTTGGTGAGATCGGTATGCTTTATTTTTACGCTGATACCAGGCATGACATAATAGCGTTCACGACAGCCTTGCCCCTCATCCTTCGCTTTATCACGACAGGGTCCGTAGGAGATAACGCGGAATGAAGCGTTACCGGTATTGGTTACCGTGTCATTATCTCGACGATAGTCGAATCTTTCTTCGCGCGGCGCGACCACCAGAATGGTACCAATAATGGCAGAGGTCGTTGCCTCACCCTGTTTTTTCTTTTTACTGGCTTCAAACTCGGTCACCGGCTCATCGGTCCAGGATATGCGGTAATAACGCTCCTGATTATCCTGTGGCCCTTTGTAAAAAAAACGAAAGTTCTCTTTCGCATTTCCGGGTAATATCAGACTGGCTGGCGTTGACAATAATTCCGATCTGCTCGCCATCGGGATAACCTTGCCGCCGGCCATCGGCGATGAGATACGCTCCACGTTGACGCTAACGTAACGCGCCGTATCGGTGGTATTAATGATTTCTTTTGCCAGCGTCGAGGCATCCGGCCCCATTATTGAGGTGACGTCTCCGACATTTATTGCATGGGAGGAGGGCGTCACGGTGAATAAGAAGAGAGAGAGTAATAATGGATTCAGTTTCATGGCGCATCCTTATAAGGAGGCCAAAGCCTCCTTGTCATACCGGACAGGTGTTGGCTACACCTGATTAGATAGTCCATTCCGCGTTGAACTGAACGCGAACGTCGCCGCTCCAGTAACCGTCGGTTAAATCTTTGAACTCAGCGGCGGTGCTGCCGTCAGAAGTCGCGGAGTCGATAGTGAAATCGAAGTTACCCTGGGTGCTGACGCGATCGGCGCCTGCGAAGGCGGTGGCGACTGCCAGCGCATCCAGACCTGCGGAGATGTTGTTGCCCGCATCAATCATCGTTACCGGCGTGGTTTTGTTCAGCGCGTTGCCGTTCCAGCTCACACCAACGGCCAGAGTAGAGGCGTCAGTGGTACGGCTCAGGGTGTTGCTGACGATTTGAGAGGTCAGCGTGAAGTCAGTCGCGCCAGACTGGCCCTGGATGGTGATGTCAAAAGCGCCTTTCTGGGCGTTAAACGCTTTAATCCCTTCAGCGTACTGGAAGTTCAGGGATTTCAGCGGAGTGACAACCAGCGCGCTGGTGGTGTCTTTAGTTGCGCTAGCATCCCAGCTGGCAGTGGCGGAAGTGGTCACGTTAGCCATTGCATTGGTAGAGATAAGAGCCGCAGCCACAACACCCGCTAATACGATTTTTTTCATTTTAAATTTCCTGAGAATAATTAAGTTAGTTCCATTTATGGAGTTATTGCTGTAAATACTGATAATTTTTTTATCCAGATAGAATAATGTTTAACTTCCCTCTGCCTCCCATCTTATTCTGCAAGCTGAGCTTGATTGCGTAGATTCTCTTTTCTGCCATCTGCAATTCTTTTGCTATCTCTTTAACCGACTTCTCTGCGAGTAAAAGGTCGAGTACCAATACCTCTTGATCGCTGAGTTTTTGACGGTAGCCTCGAGCATCTCTTTGACCGAGAAACGAAAGCTGTATTTTCTTTTCAATCTCATCTCGGGTATCGCTGGTATTGATAATCGAAATTATCTGCTGACAGCGGTGTTTCCAGTACAGCGCCAGCGGTTGCGCTAATCTGTCGGCAATCAAAACTACCCGCAGCCCTGTCTTGATCAGATATTCAATCCATTTATCATTGGTGAATAATCTGATGTTGTAGCGAGAAAAATCAACAAAAATAAAGCCAGAATCAGAGAAGTTGTAATGCTTGTTAATTAAAAAACAATGCACACCATTTTTTAAATAGATATTTTTATCAGGCCATACGCAATAGTGAGTTTCAATGCAATTAATCGATTTTATCGTAGGTCGGGGATAGATTTCGCACTGATACTGACAGCTTATGCAGTATACCTTCTCATATTTCTGAGGAAGCATATGTCGATTTATTTCCCTATATTGTCTTACCCTATCGTTCAATGATGTGGCTATATTATGGCTAGTTAATAATTGTGACAACTTTAATTTCTGGAGAGTTATACAGATGAAAAATGTGTAAATTCTTAAGTCCAGAAAATGTCTGGATTTATACTAACCCACTCTAATAAATAAGAAAAATCTTAAGGTGCAGTATTTTATGTCGATCGCTCTTTAAGAATTATCCATTGCGACCAGGAATTTTCTCGCTGAATGGGCGAGGATTGGTTAAAAAAAAACAGCACAAAAGGTCAAAAAAAATGCTATCTCATCGCTGTTTGTTAATTTTGTGTTTTTATTTTGTTTTATTTTGTGGGGTTTGTTCTGTAATGGCCTAATTTTTGTAAGGGAAAGTTGCGATATTTTGGATTATGGGGGAAAGGATTGTCTGGCGAAATATGATCTGGCGTACAAAACCGGGCGTTTTTAAGCGCTAAAACACGTCGCAGTTTGCAGGGAAGTAAATCAGAAGGATGTGCTAAATCTTCACCGGAAGAAGCGGGCAATGCTTCTCGGTGAAATGGGGCGCTTCAGCCTGAACTGGCTTTGTCTGGAAGCCGCCGTAGCGCCACCGGGACGATGGCAGCGTGGATTTTGACTTGCAGACAAATGAGCTAACTCTTTCGCGGTGTCCGGCGAGCTTACGCCCCTTTCAGCAGAGGAAGCAGGTGATTCTCGGTAAGAGGAGCAAGCTTAATATGCCGATCCTGACCTGGCGTATACCAGATAACTTCTTCTATTTCGGCCGTCGGCGTAAAGTTCGCTCTGTTGGTGGCTATCTGAAAGATATCCGCAGAGACCGTATGGCCCGGCTCGTTTGCCGCCGTATCGGTGAAACGGCCGACCGGAACCAGTTCTTCAGGTGAAACGCTAAAGTTGAGCTCCTCTTTGAGCTCGCGGATCAGCGCCGCTTCCGGGGTTTCCCCGATTTCAGGCTTTCCACCGGGCTGCATAAAGTACTCAGTCCCTCGTTTGCGTACTAAAAGACAGCGTCCTTGACCGTCGACGATCGTTGCCGCCGCGATGTGAATATTTTTTATGGTGTTCAAGAGATACCCCAGTTATATACCGATAGTGTTCAACGACCCGCGTTCGTTTCGCTTCTCGCGAAACAACGCCTGGGCCATCATGATAACGGCCTTAGCGTGCTAATCAATCCCGTCAATTCTCGCAAAACCTGCTGACGGCGCGGGCGGCGCTCATTTATGATAGCCTGCGAAATATAACGTCTATGCGGGAAGTGCAGCCTCTATGTCAATTCAGAAAATCGCTCGCCTGGCGGGCGTCTCGGTGGCGACGGTATCGCGGGTATTGAATAACAGCGATACCGTTAAAGCGAAGAATCGCGAACGTGTGCTGCAGGCGATCAAAGAGAGTAACTACCAGCCTAATCTGCTGGCCCGCCAGCTGCGAACGGCCCGCAGCAATATGATTCTGGTGATGGTCTCTAATATCGCTAACCCCTTTTGCGCCGAGGTGGTCAAGGGTATTGAAGAAGAGGCGGAAAAGAACGGCTACCGGATCCTGCTGTGTAATTCCGGCTCGGATTTGGCCCGTTCTACTTCTGGCCTGCAGCTGCTCTCCGGCAAAATGGTCGACGGCATCATCACCATGAACGCGCTCTCCAGCCTGCCGGAACTGACCACCATGATCGGCGACGCGCCCTGGGTACAGTGTGCGGAATATGCCGATAACGGCAGCATCTCCTGCGTCGGCATCAACGATGTCGACGCGGCGCAGGGCGCCGTTTCCCGGCTGGTTGACGGCGGGCGAAACCGCATTGCCTTAATCAACCACGATCTCAGCTATCGCTACTCGCGCCTGCGCGAGCGCGGCTACAAAAGCGTGCTGCACGTTCGCGAACTGGCGTATCAACAGGTCACTTACGCCAGCGACCTGAGCGCCGCCGCCGGTACCCGGGCGATGGAAACGCTGCTGGCGCAGAAAGAGAAACCGGATGCGGTATTTGCGGTCTCAGATTCGCTGGCGGCGGGCGCGCTGCGGGCTATCGCTCAGGCCGGATTGCGGGTGCCGGAAGATATTGCGGTAATCGGTTTTGATGGTACCGAACTGGCCGAAGTGGTATCGCCGCAGTTGACCACCGTGGAACAGCCTTCGCGCGAGATTGGCCGTACCGCCGTGACGCTGCTGATGAAGAGAATCGATAATCCCGACGCTGCGGTCGAGCGGGTGATGATGGACTGGCGCGTCATTTCCCGCGCCAGCACCTGAGTTTTACCCGGATACCGCGCCCGCCAGCGAACGAATATCGTTGCCGGTGGGGGACTGGTGAATACGCAGGCCGAACTCATCAACCACGGCAAAAACGTGGTCGAAAATATCCGCCTGAATGCTCTCATACTCCGCCCACACCACGGTGTTGGTGAAGCAGTAAATCTCAATCGGCAGGCCGCTGGCGTCCGGAGCCAGCTGGCGCACCATCAGCGTCATGTCCTTACGGATGCGCGAATGGTTGCGTAAATACTCCTGCAAATAAGCGCGGAAGGTGCCGATATTGGTCATTTTGCGCTGGTTTAGCACCGACTGGTCGGTGGCGTTCTGCTGGTTCCACAGGCTAATTTCCTGATGACGCGAATCCATATACGGCTTCAGCAGCCGGGCCTGAATTAAGCGCTGCTGCTCCTGTTCATCGAGAAAATGAATGCTGGTGGTATCGATATTCAGGCTGCGCTTAATCCGGCGACCGCCGGATGCCGACATACCGCTCCAGTTTTTAAACGAGTCGGAAACCAGCGACCAGGTGGGAATAGTGGTGATGGTATTATCCCAGTTGCGCACCTTCACCGTGGTCAGGCCGATGTCGATCACCGCGCCGTCGGCGCCATATTTCGGCATCTCCAGCCAGTCGCCGAGCTTGAGCATATCGTTGGCGGAGAGCTGAATACCTGCCACCAGGCCAAGAATGGGGTCTTTAAACACCAGCATCAGTACCGCGGCCATCGCGCCGAGGCCGCTAATCAGAATCGCCGGCGACTGGCCAATCAGTAAGGAGATAACCAGAATGCCGACAATAATCGCGCAGACCAGCTTAATTCCCTGAAATATCCCTTTAAGCGGCAGCTGAGAAGCGGTGGCGAATTTCTGCGATAAATTGAACACCACGTCCAGCAGCGAAAAGAAGGACAGCATCGCGTAGATCATCACCCACAGCTGCGCGCAGGTAGTGAGTATTTCCGCCGCCTCGCTGCCTTTTTGCAGCCATAGCACCGCCTGCACGTTGACGATAATCCCCTGCAGGGTGAAGGCCAGACGATGAAATAATTTGTTCTGGGTAATAATTTGCAACCATAGGTGGCTGCTGGCCTGCGCCCGCTTTTCGAAGGTGCGCAGCACCACTTTGTGCAGAATAAGGTGAACGACAATCGCCGTCAGAAAAATAATGCCGAAGATAATAATGAGTGAGGTGGTGGGGGTAATTTTGATGCCTAATGCGGCGATGTGCGATATTAATTCCTGCATAACGTCTCCTTTACATCCAGCGGTTATGATGACCGCTGGATGTCTATTATGCAAATCGCAGGTTACGCCGATGTGAATTATGGCGTCGCTACCGCCGGACGGACGTTAAGGTGACGGCGTAGCCACAGCGCGATGGCGCCCAGCACCAGCATCATCACCACTTCCACCGCCAGGAAATCGATCAGCGCCCGGGGATAGTCGCCGCCGCTGCGCTGGGCGAGAGTTAAGAATAGCGACCCGAGAATTGCCGGGCCCAGGCCCAGCGTCGCCTGCTGCAGGGTGCTGAGAATCGCGCTCCCGGCCCCGGCGTCAGAAGCGCTGATGTCGCGCATCCCGATGCGATAAAAGCTATTCACGATCAGCGCCTGCCCGTAGCCGATAAGCGCCGTGGAGGGGACCAGCGCGAGGGTGCTGGTGTGGGTAGCGAGGCGATAAAAGGTCGCGCACAGCAGCAGCAGGCCGATAATCTGCACCGACAGGCCAGTCAGCAAAATGCGTCCCATGCTGTAGCGGGCAATCAGCTTCGGCGCGTACAGCGCGGAGATGAAGTAGGCCACGCCGAGCGCGATAAAGCTATTCCCGGACTGCCACGGCGCCATTCCCAGACCGGCCTGCATGGTCAACGCCATACAGAACATAAATCCGGACCAGGCGCTGAAAAAGAGCAGGGCGATGGCCATGCCAAAGCGAATGCTGGTGAGCTTCAGCAGGCGAGGCGGCAATAGCGGCTGCTCGCCGCGCAGCTGTTTGCTCAGCGCGCTGGCCCGCATCCAGACCAGCAGCGGCAGCACCGCAGCTAACATCAGCTGCAGCGTCCACGGCCAGTGCAGCTCCGGCCCCAGCGCCATCGGAAACAGCAGGCAGCAGAGGATCAGCGCAAGGCTGAAGGTGCCCTGCCAGTCGATGCGCGAATGCGCTTCGCGCCGGGTCTCCGGGACGTATCGCGAACTAAAGACCAGCACCAGCAGGCAGATCGGCACATTAATAAAGAAGGCATTCCGCCAGCCTAAACCGGCGATATCCGCCGAGACCAGCCAGCCGCCGCCCATCTGACCGACGATAAAGGCGATACCGCCAATGCCGCCGTACAGGCTGATGGCCCGGGCGTGGGCGTTGCCTTTGAGGGTGATATGCAGCGTGGCGAGGATCTGCGGCACGATTAGCGCCGCGCCGGCGCCCTGGACCGTGCGCGCCGCCAGCAGCGTGGTGATAGAGTTTGCCATTCCGCACAGCAGGGAGGCGACGCCAAAAATCGCCACGCCCCACATAAACAGACGGCGGCGGCCATAGTTATCGCCAAGTTTGCTGCCCATCGCCAGGCAGACGGCAAAGGCGACGCCGTACAGCGCGACAATCAGCTCCAGCTGGGTGGCGCTGGCGTTCAGCGATTGGGTGATGGAGTCCAGCGCGACGTTGGCGATCGAGGTATCGATCAGCGGCAGCATCTGGCCGGTCAACAGAAGGAATAAACCGGCGCGGCCGGGTGAAACAGCAGACGAATTCATCGGATCTCTCCATTGCGTCATTCAGCGGATGGCCGTAGCATCACCGATAAATTAAACGGGTACCAGTTCCTGCTTATACTGGTATTGGCACTACCATGCTGGAGGTTTTATGACGACCATGCCGCAACGTGAATCGACGATCGCCGCGCCCGATGATGCCCGTAAACAGCTGGGGGCATTTCTGCGCGCCCGGCGTGAGAGCCTCGATCCGCAGCGCCTGGGGTTGCCGCGCGTTGGCCGACGACGCACGCCGGGTCTGCGGCGGGAAGAGGTGGCGATGCTGGCGGAGGTCGGCGTCACCTGGTACACCTGGCTGGAGCAGGGGCGGGAAGTGAATCCGTCCGAGGCCGTGCTGGTGTCGGTGGCGAACGCGCTGCAGTGCAGCCCGCTGGAGACCCGGCACCTGTTTGTCCTGGCCGGACTGACGCCGCCGGAAGCCGCGCAGGTCACGGTATGCGAAGGCATCAGCCCCGGCACCCGGCGGATGCTTGATAGCCTGATGCCGCAGCCCGCCAGTATTCAGAAGCCGAGCTTCGATATTGTGGCCTGGAACGACAGCTTCTGCCGCCTGATGGGTATCGATTTCGCCACCATTCCGGAAGAGGATCGCAACTGTATTTATCTGTATCTGACCAATGAAACCTGGCGCAGCCGTATTGAAAATCGCGATGTGCTGGCGACGTTTGTCTCCTATTTTCGCGCGGCGATGGCGGAGCACCGCGGCGATCCGCTGTGGGAGAATAAGCTGGCGCGCTTTTTTGCCGCGTCGGCGGAGTTTGAGTCCCTCTGGCATCAGCGCTATGAGGTGCGCGGGGTGGAAAATCAGGTGAAAAACTTTAACCATCCGCAGCTCGGACGCTTCAACCTGCAGCAGATGTACTGGTACTCGGCCCCGCGTAACGGCTCGCGCCTGCTGGTCTATTTGCCGATGGATGAAATGGGCGAACGGGCGCTGGCGTGGCTGGATAAACACTAATGACAAGGAATCAGATTGCTGACAAAGTGCAATCTTCAGGAACTGCCCGGCGGCGCGATGCTTGCGCAGGCCTACAGCGCATTGCATAGCAGGTTGATATTGCGGTTTTTCGTAGGCCCGGCAAGGCGCCGCCCGGCAGAAGTGCGAGCACAATAGCCAAAAAAAGGTTTGTCATCAGTCTCAAGGAATGCCCATGAATATTACCCGTAAAGAGCAGCGCATTATTCAGCGCGCGCTAAAGGCGTGGCAGGCCAGCGGCGATTTAGCCCCTGAGGATAGCCAGCGGCTGGCGCAAACGCTGCGCGTCTCTCCCTTCGACTGGCAGCGGCTGAGCCGCTATGCGTTCTGGACCGCGCTGGCCTGCGTGCTGGTCGCGCTGGGCAGCCTGTTTGCCGACAGCGCCCTGATTGAGCTTCTGCTGAGCCTGTTCAGCCGCTCGGCGCTGACGCGAATCATCCTGCCCGCGCTGCTGGCGGTGGCCTGCTACGCCTGGGGTTTTCGCCGCCAGCGGCGGGAAACGCAGTGGCACTACAGCACTGAGGCGATCCTCTTTCTGGGGGTTATTTTTACCGCCGTGGCGCTGTGGCAGCTTGGCGAACGTCTGGATACCGGCAGCGGTCATATCGCGCCGCTGTTCCTGGCCGGATGCCTGATTTACGGCGCGATTGGCTTTTTTGCCCGCTCCGGGCTGGTGTGGCTCTTTTTTCTGCTGTCGCTGGGCAACTGGTTCGGTGCAGAAACCGGCTACGTTTCGGGCTGGGGCGCCTACTGGCTGGGCATGAACTACCCGATCCGCTTCGTGCTGTTCGGCGGCGCGCTGCTTGCGCTCTGCTACGGCGCGCAACACGCTTTGCGCCAGCGCCAGCTGTTTACCGTCAGTAAAGCGATGGGGCTGATCTATCTGTTTATCGCTCTGTGGATCCTGTCGATTTTTGGCAACTATGACCTGGATAGCTGGTCCAGCATAGCGCAAAGGCAGCTGCTGCCGTGGGGGCTGCTGTTCGCCGTGGCGGCGGGGATCTGTATCTATATCAGCCTGAAAACCGACGACGGCATGCTGCGCGGCTTCGGTCTGACGTTCCTGGCGATCAACCTCTATACCCGTTTCTTCGAGTTTTTCTGGGATGGCATGCACAAAGTCGCATTTTTCCTGATCCTCGCAGTCTCGCTGGCGGTAATTGGCCGCTATGCGGAGCGCATCTGGCATGCGGGAAGGGTAACCCATGAATAATTAAGCTTTTTTAAGAAGTGTGGCAGGGGGCAGCGACGTCTTACGCGAATTGTCGTATAAGCGAATTTTACGCTTTTGACAGGGGCGCAAGATGAATAAGGAGTCGATTTTTCGCCAGCTAGAACAACGGATCGTCGGGCGACCGCTGACCGCGGAAGCGCTTGGCGAGTTTAATGCGATGGCGATTGCCGATAGCCTGAAGCAAAAACGCAGTATCATCAGCCATCATCTGAATAATCTCCATCGCGAGCAGCGGGTGGTCAAAGTAAATGGTCGCCCGGTGCTGTTTTTACCCATTGCCGCGCTGCGCGACCACCACCGCCTCGCGGTTCGACACGGCGAATACGCTTCCCTTCAGGCCCTGTGCGCTGAGCGCCAGGATAGTCTGGCGCAGCTGATAGGCGCTCAGGGCAGCCTGCAGGAAGCTTTGCGGCAGTGCAAGGCCGCCATCAGCTACCCCGGCGCAGGTCTACCGCTTCTGCTGCGCGGTCCCACCGGCACGGGGAAAAGTTTCCTTGCGCGCCAGCTCTGGCGTTATGCGATGGAACAGGGCGTTTTGCCTGCTGATGCGCCTTTTACCGTGTTTAACTGCGCTGAGTACGCGAATAATCCAGAGCTGCTGACCTCGAAATTATTCGGGCACGCGAAGGGCGCCTTTACCGGTGCGGATAAATCAGTCCCCGGTCTTATCGAGACCAGCAACGGCGGGGTACTGTTTATTGATGAGGTTCATCGTCTGCCCCCCGAAGGACAGGAGAAGCTGTTCCATTTTATGGATAACGGTAGCTGGCGGCGGCTGGGGGAGAGCAGCGAGGAGCGCAGCGCCACGGTACGGCTGATTTTTGCTTCAACGGAGGATCTGGAAAAGCACTTCCTGGCGACTTTTATTCGTCGTATTCCGGTGATCGTCAAAATCCTGCCGATCGCCGAGCGTGGACAGTATGAAAGACTGGCGTTTATCCATCACTTTTTTCGCCGTGAAGCGCAGCGATTACATCACGATCTGGCGCTGGACGGCGAAATCATCAGCCAACTGATGCGCGAAACGCTCGAGGGTAACGTCGGCGGACTAGAGAATTTGATCCGCAATATTTGCGCCAGCGCCTGGACATTTGGCGAGCGGGATAGCGATCTTTTACAGATAAAAGCGGGTTTACTGCCCGACCGGTTGCTGGCGGATGCGCCTTTTTCTCTTCAGCAAAATAGCGAACGGGTCATGATTTACCGCGATGGCGACGCGCAGCCTTTGTTTTCCGGTCGTCATCATGAGTATCAACGGCTAACGGAAAATATTTGCAGCCTCTGCGAGGAACTCGGGAAGGACAATATCAGCGCAAGGACCTTTGAAAAGCTCATTTATCAAAACGTGACGCTCTATCTCGATGCGTTGATGAATCAGGAGAGCGCGGTCTCTCTTCAGGACAAGCGGCTGCGCTTTATTGAGGATGTGGGCAAGGCGATCGCCGCCAATTACGATCTCCAGCTGAATGCCGAATTCGCCTATCTTACTGGCCGCTACCTGACCAGCCTGCCTCTTGCTCCGCGCAGCGTTGCCGAGCCCGCGCGTCTGGTGATGCAGCGCTGGCTGGAGTCCTCAGCGGGGCTGGCGCAGCGTATCGCGGGGAAACTACTGGATGTCGTCAATAACAAATACGATCTGCTCATCGATACGCTTGACCGCCTGGCGGTTGCCGCTATCGTCAGCAATGCGATTGATGCGACCAGCGGCGGAAAAGTGAAAGCGGTGATTATCGCCCACGGCTATTCGACCGCCAGCAGCATTGCGGGGGTCGCCAATCGCCTGATTGGCGAGAAGATCTACCAGGCGATGGACATGCCGATGGAGGTGGCGTTCAGCGACGTCAGCCGCGCCGTGGTTGATTATCTCCAGCATACCGATACCCGAGCCGGAGTCATGGTGCTTATCGATATGGGCTATACCAAAGAGATTGCCGATGCGCTTTTGTCGGTGATTAACGGCCCGCTGGTGGTGGTGGATAACGTCACGACGCGCATGGCGCTGAACGTCGCCAGCGAGATCGCGCTGGGGAAAAATATCGAACATATTGCCGAAGAGATCGTGCCGCTCAATCAGTCGCGCTGGGATGTCTTCTGGCCGACAGAAAAAAAAGAGCGTGCTCTGCTGGTGACCTGCATTACCGGAATCGGTACTGCGTTTAAATTTAAAAATCTGATGGAGAAGAGCCTGCTCAGCGACTTTGATATTAACATTATCGCCTGCGAGTATACGCGCTTAAAAAATAGCCGCACGGCGATATCCTTGCTCCACCAGTATGAAGTGATTGCGGTTGTGGGTACGCACGACCCACAGCTGGCGGGGGTGCCATGGGTAGGTATTGAAGAGCTGCTGGGCGAGCAGGGGCATCGGCATCTCAGTCAGCTCTTAAGCGGCTATCTCAATGAGAAGCAAATTGCGCTGATTAATAAAAATATGGTTCGTGAGTTTTCGCTGCATAACGTCGTCAACTCCTTGACGATACTGAATGCCGGAAAAACGATGAGCCATATTGAGACTATTATTGCAGAGTGGCAAAACACGCTTGGCTTTAATTTTAATAATAATTTAATTATTAGCCTGTATGTGCATCTCAGCTGCATGATTGAGCGTCTGGTAATGCGTAATGAAATTACCCATTATAAAAATCTTGAGCAATTTTCTCGCCAGCACGGAGAATTTATTGCTATGGTGAACCACTCGTTTCAGCGCCTGAAAATACTCTATAACGTGACGCTGCCGGTAGCGGAAATTGGTTATATTCACGATATTTTTGAATTACGCGTTGACGATTTTCGCTGGTAATCCTCAGCGCAGCCCCGGAGCAGGTTGCCGGGGCTGGCAGAGGGTTAGCGAATTAATATTCGACTTTCCACATATAGCGGCGGGTGGTCAGAGGATGGTTGCGGGCGGTGGCCAGCGCCAGGTTGTACACATCAAGAACGCAGTTGTGCAGCAGGCCGCAGAAATATTCGCGCACGCTGGCGTGAAGCGCATCAATTCCCACTTTTTCCACGTCAATAATCTGCAGTTTTCCCTGATAGCGTTCGATAAAGCGGATCGCGCGATCGTCCAGCGGACGGGTGCGGCCGCTGCTTTTTAATAAAATGAACGGCGTTCCCGGTTCGGTAATCTCAAAGGGGCCGTGGAAATACTCGCCGCTATGGATGCTGGCGGAGTTAATCCACTGCATCTCCAACAGAATACAGATGGATTCCTGATGCGCGGCACCGAACGAAGGACCGCTGCCCATCATATAAATGACCTTTTCACTTTTCCAGGCTTCGGCAAAATGCTGCGCATCCGCTTGCACCTGCTGCTGAGCGCCGCGCACCACGGATTCAAAACTGGCAAAGGCGCTGACCATCTCAGCGTAATGGTCGTATCCTTCTGTTTGCGCCAGGATCTCCAGCGCCAGCCACAGGCTGTACGCCGCTTTTTGCTGTGTCGGATCGACAGTTTCGGGATAGCGAGCCCAGCAGTATTCGATAGTGTAATCGCTGTGTTCGCACAGCGGCGTGCCGGGGGTATATACCAGTCCAATCGTAGCCGCGCCTTTTTGACGCGCGATGCGGGCGGCTTCGACCGTTTCAGCGGTGTTGCCCTGCTGAGAGGCAAGGATCACCACGCTATTTTCCCCTAATGCTTGCGGCGTCGCGTGGACAAATTCATTACTGGTCACATAGCCGACGGCCAGCTTTTTTGCTTCACAATCGAGAAAATATTTCCCCGGCCAGAAGCCGGTCAACGAACCCCCGCAGCCAACAAACCACACGCGTTCAATACGTTGCCTGGTTAAAATATCGCGAATAATATGGTGGGCGTTTTTCTGAGCTATAGACATATTGGTCTCCTTGAGATGTAAAGGGTCCTCCGCTGCATGGCGGATAACTTTTACAGGGCATTATTTAATTAAGTTTTTTACTTTTCATTTTCTGGTGGAACTGCGGATCCTTAGGTATTGCGGGATCGACACCCTTCACTGGCGGTAGTCTGGCGCAAACCATTTGCAATGGAATAATATATTCAAAGATTGCAAAGTCTGGATCGTTAATAAACGTAAAGGGCATGTTCTTACCGTTATTGTCAACATGCGGGCCAATGCGATAAATATGCGGCGTCCAACCAGACAGTATTTCCGCCAGACGATCCTGGCGCTCATCGGGATGCGGATCGAGCATAATCAGGGTTGAACGCTCATCGAAGGCGTTATAGATCCCGTGGATGAATTCCTCAAATTCATAGCCGGCCACCGGGCAGCGCAGCGTTTCAAGCATCTTTAGCGCGCCTTCCTGAACGGTGCCAAACAGCCCTGCCGGGCCGGTCAGGCGAATATCTGCGCTGTCGATAAGCGGCCGGGCGTGATTGAGAACCCACGCCTGCGAGGCCTCAATGAGCGTCGGCAAATGATTGAACGTCCTCTCCATGCGGACGAGTAGCGCTTTGCGCTCCTCATCGCTCAGGCGCTGCTGGCGGCTGGCGACGGCAAGCGCAAGCAGTATCAGGTTGAGTATGGTGCAGTGATAACCTTTGGTTTTGGCGCCGGCGCGCTCTTCTCCACAGGGGACCGTCAGGATCAAATCTGCCGCCTGGTCGATGGCAGCTGGCGCTTCCCCGGCCATGGAAGCGGTAAGGTGCCCGGCTGCCCGGGCGCGCTCCATTGCGGCGAGAGTGGAGAGGCTGCCGCCTCCCTGAGAAATTCCGATGACCAGCGCTTTGCCGCTGAGGGAAAGTGCCATCTCGTCCAGCAGGAAGGGCCAGTATACATCGACCGGGATGCCGCACCATTGCTGCATAAACGACCGCGCGGTCAGCGCGCCGTGGTAAGACGTACCGGAACCGGTCAGGATGATTCGAGAGATCCCGCGATCCGCCAGCGCTTTCGCCGCTTGCCAGAGATCTTCCCGCGTCTGCGTTAGCATAGCGAGCAGGCGAGCGGGGGTTTCATTCATATAGTCTTCTACGTGCATGGGTAATATTCCTCTTCTTAAAGCAGGCCTAACGCGCTGGCCGCCATGCCAAACGCGATGGTGCCTAACAGGATCCAGTTGATGTTGACTCCCTTACGGATCAGCTTGTACATCCCAAGGGTGAAAAGCAGAGGCAGCAGCGAAGGAAGTATTTTGTCGATAAACTCCTGTGCCTTCATGGTCGTCTGCCCGGCAGTGAAGCTGAGCGGGGTGGTGATATCTATCATACTGGCGGTCATCGCGCCGACGACCATCAGGCCAACGATTGACGCGATATAGGTGACCCGATCCATGAGTCCGCTTTGGTAAATCCGCATCAGCCAGGTGGTGCCAGCCCGATAGCCGAGCTTCAGCCCATACCAGCGGCACAACAGATGCGGTAGGTTATAAACTAACAACGCCATTATCGGTCCCAGGAGGCTGCCCTGCTGGGCGAAATAAATCCCCATCCCGGCGGCAATCACCTTCAATGACCCCCAGAATATGTAGTCACCGATACCCGCCAGCGGCCCCATCAGGCTGGTTTTAATCGCGTTTATCGATTCTTCATTAAATTCGGGATTGCGCTGATTCTCCTCTTCCATAGCGATCGACAAGCCGAAGATAAAGGTGGAGAGGTGCGGCGTGGTGTTAAACAGCACCAGATGGCGCTGCAGGGCGCGCCCCAGTTCCGTCGGGTCCTGATAGATACGCTTCAGGGCCGGCGACATTGCGAAGGCGTAGCCCATATGCTGCTGGCGCTCGTAGTTCCACGAGCCCTGCAGCGTAAAGGAGCGCCAGAACACGCTGCGTAAATCCCGAGCGGTGACCCGGCTTGCGTCATCGCTTTGCGGCTGGGCGGCGCCTGACAGGGCCTGCGTCATTTCACTCATGATTAGCTCTCCTGCTGCTTAAGATTAAGAAACTGGCTGATGATAAAAGCCAACACCACGGCGAATAGCGCGATGGCGATGATATCCAGTTTGGTATATGCCGCTATCAGAAAGCCCAGACCGAGGTACGGCATAAGTTTGCTGCTGAGCATCATGCTGATCAGCAGGGCGAAGCCGAGCGCCGGCAGGATCTTACTGGCGACGATCAATCCGTTGGTGATCACCGGCGGAATCGCCTCAAGGAACCAGCTAACCGCCGAAGAGCCGAGCAGGATGGCGAAAAAAACCGGCAGAAATCCGTTTAAAAAATAGAGCAGCGTCGGACCGCCGAGGTGCATCAGGCCGACCATCCGGGTATTACCTTGCGCCGCATAGCGGTCCGCCAGATGACCGAAGCGGGCGTTCACCACGCGTACCAGAATGCCCAGCGTTTGCGCCAGCATTGAGACGGGGATGGCGATGGTGAGTGCAGCCTCCGGACCGCGGCCGGACATGATCGAAAATGCGGTCGCCAGTACGGAGCCGGTCACGATATCGGGTGGGTGAGCGGCGCCGATGGCGACGTTGCCGAGAAAAATAAGCTCCAGCGTAGCGCCAATCAGAATCCCCTCATGCAGATTGCCGCAGACCAGACCGGTGAGGGCGCACATCACCAGCGGCCGGTCGATCATCGATACCCCAAGCAGGCGGCCATCGAGGATCCCCAGGGCGGCAATCAGTCCGAGTAACGTTGCGGTGAGCAACATAGTGACCTCCGAAGTTAAAGTTGTTCGTTGAGGAGCTCGGCCGAGTGGGCGGGTACCTGACGCATCTCCAGCCGAATGCCTTTTTCTTTCAGCGCTCTGCTATCGGCGATTTCCTCTTCGGTCAGATAGATGGCCTTGCCGAATTGTCTTGCGCCCTCCTTCTGCGGCAGACCGCCGTAGTTAATGGCGTTAATTCCCGGGACTTTTTCTACCAGCGCGAGGGTTTCAGCAGTATTGCCAAGGACCACCATGACTTTTTTATGATCCAACTTGCCGCCGTTAAGCTTTTCCGCCGCCTGTTCAACGGTGGCGATGTCCAGCGTGACGCCCGCCGGCTTGGCCAGGTTAAGCGACATCGTAATGAAGGCATCCGCCGCGGCTTTGGCGTTAGCGACGATGATATGGTCGATATCCAGCGCTCGGGTCCAGGCAAAAACCACCTGGCCGTGCAGCAGCCGATAATCAATGCGCACGAGTTTAATCATGAGATTCTCCCTGTGGGTCAGAGGATGGTTGTGTTAGTAGAGGGTTGATGAAAACAATGGATTCACGCGCCGCGCTGGTGGCGTAGACAATCGCGGCCTCGGTAGTGGCTTCTTCGCACAGCAGAAACTCCAGCAGCAGAGTCAGATTGATGCCGGCGACCACGAAAACGTTACGATGGCGCATCAAGACGCTCACGGCGCTATTGTTGATACTGCCGCCAAGCAGGTCGGTAAAGATCACCACTTCATCACCATTCGCCTGGACGATGAGATGCTCCAGGGTTTGCTCCAGCTGTTCGGTGGTCACGATATCTTCGTCATAGGCGCAGACCGGGATAACGCCGTGTTCGTCGCCAATCAGCAGCGACAAACTGTTCACCAGTCCGCGAGCAAAATGGCCGTGGCTGGCCACATAGATATGTTTCACCCGGTTTCTCCTTCATCCAGATAGTGGTATCTGTTAAGAGCAAAGGGCGTGCCAGAAATAAAAAATATTATTTATCAATTAATTAAAGCGGCTGGTTCACACTAAAGGTGTTATTCCTGGCACAAGCGGGCTTATTAACGCCGGAAACCTGGCACAAAAGGCAGAAAAAGAGGGAGAAAGAGTGGGGGGAGAAAGTCCCGGGCGAGACGCTGCTGCGCCATGGCCCGGGCGTTCCCGGCAGAAGGGAATTAAATCTCGGTAATCGTCGTCGCCTGCGGCAGGCGTGATTTCGGCAGGGAGGCGTTAAAATCTTCAACGCTATGATGGCCGACCGGCACCACGACCAGGCTGGTGTAGCCCTTGGCCTTCAGGTCAAATTCGGCATCGAGAATTGCGAAATCGACGCCTTCAATCGGTACGGCGTCCAGGCCCATTGCCGCCACGCCCAGCAGGAAGTTGCCGACGTTCAGATACACCTGCTTCGCCATCCACTGGTCGTCGTCATGCAAATCTTTGCGGTGCATATCGGCGAAGAAGGTGCGGCCTTTATGGTTTGCCGCTTTGGCTTCGGCGTTGGCGAAGCGGCCATCGGCCTCTTCCTGATCGACCACGCGCTCAAGCCAGGCGTCGTCCATTGCGGTTTTGGCGCAGAACACCACCACGTGCGATGCGTCGAGAATTTTACGTTCGTTAAACACGTAGGTGCCGCTCGCCGCTTTGGCGACGCGCGCTTTGCCTTCATCGCTGCTGGCAACGATAAAATGCCACGGCTGGGAGTTGGTGCTTGACGGGCTGTACTGCAGCAGCGTTTTCAGGTTTTCCGCCTGCTCGGCAGTTAGCTTTTTGGTGGCGTCAAATGCCTTGGTGGAGTAGCGCTTTAAGGCAACCGTTACGATATCCATACTCTTCCTCACTGTTTACAACCCCTTGCGGGTGCGTTTCGTGAAGGAAGAGTACAGCGATGGCGGGCAAATGATAAGGGGCAAAAATGCGATAACACTTATCGCGCAGCGCTGAAAATCACCCCGGGCGCAGCCGCTGCTGCTCTTTTTTGCTCAGTTTATCGACGATCAGATTCCACGAATCATCAATCAGCTCCGCCAGCAGGTCCACGCTGATATCCTCGCCGGGAACCACGGTGATCCAGTGCTTTTTGTTCATGTGATAGCCAGGCTCGATGCTGCGGTAAATGGCCTGATGAAGCAGCGATTTTTGCGGATCGCACTTCAGGTTGACCAGCGCGCGGCCGCGTACCGTCGCGGTGAGCATAAAAATTCGCCCGCCGACTTTAAACACATCGTACTCCGGGCCGAACGGCCAGCAGTGCTCGGTAAAGGGAAGCTCCAGCGCAATACGGTGCGCGTGGTCATGCAGCGAGCGGTGGTCCATCAGTGCGTATCCTCATGTAACGCCTGCCACATTGCCTCAAAGCCTAGCGCAATGAGCTCCGGGGCACGCTGCGGATCGTTGCTGGCGTACTCAATCGTGGTTTCCGCCAGCGACAGAAACAGCGCATCGCCAAAGGTGCGATAGGCATCGCTAAGAAAAATTGGCTTAACCGAAAGCTGGCATATCTCGTTGAGCTCGGGAAACATCTCTTTAACCCGGGTACGCGTTTCATCGGTAATCCGTTCGCTCAGGGACATGCGGCGTATGGCTTTATGCTCCATCGGTTTGCGCATACCCCAGTCGATATAGCTGTTCCAGATATTGCGGGCATTCTCTTTCGGACGGGATTCGTTCGGTTTAAGACTGGCCACCATGACCTGTACTAACCCCGATTTGATAGAGAGATAAAGCTCGTTAAGCAGATCGTCCTTGGTGGCAAAGTAGCGAAACAGCGTCCCCTCGGCTACCCCGGCGCTGCGGGCGATAGCGGAGGTTGAGGCGGCGATTCCCGACTGGGCAAAGGCGGCGGTTGCGGCCTCCAGTAACGCTTGCTTTTTATCTTCACTCTTAGGACGAGCCACTACACTTTACCTCACAGGTTATAAAACCACGATCTAAGCATGCCCGGTACGGGCACTGCAACGTTGTCTGTCAAAATTTGAAAATCGTCTTGACGACTTTCAGCTTCTTCCTAATAATGAGTGCTTACTCACTCATAATCAACCCTTATAACAAAAACCTCCAGGAAGGAGGATTTCGCCAGGTCAGGATATGAACCGTGTCATTTTCAGCGTGGTCGCCATCATGTTATTAGCGTCAGCAACAACTTTGCCGTTTGTGTTAAATGCCGGATTTGGCCAGGCGCCGCAGGGCGCGCAGCTCAGCCTGGTGGAACAGTCGCCGCACTATCATGACGGCCAGTTTCACAATCAGCTCCCGACGCCGGGTTTTACCGGGCAAAAAAATATGCTGGCCGCGTGGTGGGAGTTTCTCGTCGCCAGGCGCGAGAACGCCAGACCGGCCCAGCCGCTGCCGTTGGTGAACACCGATCTGGCGGGCCTGCCGTCAGGGCAGGACGCGATGGTCTGGCTCGGTCACTCCTCCTGGTATCTGCAGCTGGCGGGCAAACGCATCCTGATTGATCCCGTATTTAGCAACTATGCCGCACCCTTCTCTTTTATTAATAAGGCCTTTACCGGGGATTACCCATGGCACGCTGAGGGAATGCCGGAGATCGACCTGCTGATCATCTCGCACGATCACTATGATCATCTCGATTACGCCACCATCAAAGCCCTGATGCCGAAGGTCAAGCGCGTGATAACGCCGCTGGGCGTGGGGTCGCACCTGCGCTACTGGGGAATGGAGAGCGCGATAATCAGCGAGGCGGACTGGAATCAGGCGCTGCAGGTGAGCGATGAGCTGACGGTACACGTCCTGCCCGCGCGCCACTTTTCCGGCCGCGGCCTCAAGCGCAACCAGACCCTATGGGCCAGCTTTATGTTCGTTACCCCGCAGCAGAAAATTTACTACAGCGGCGACAGCGGCTACGGCCCGCACTTTAAAGCCATTGGCGAACAGTTTGGCGAAGTGGATTTAGCGATCATGGAAAACGGTCAGTATGACCAGGACTGGAAGTACATCCACATGATGCCGGAAGAGACGGCGCAGGCCGCTGACGATATTCATGCACGCGCGGTGCTGCCGGGCCATGCCGGGCGCTTCGTGCTGGCAAAACACACGTGGGACGATCCGTATAAACGACTGGCGGAGGCCAGCACAGGGCGACCGTGGCGACTGCTGACGCCTATGCTGGGTGAGCCGGTTTGGGTCGCTGATAAAACGCAATCATTTAACGCCTGGTGGCGCTAACGATGAGAGTGGTTCAGGAGGAGAGAGGACATATGACTATTTCCGCTCAGGTCATTGATACTATCGTCGAGTGGATTGATGAAAATTTGCATCAACCGCTACGTATTGACGATATTGCGCGCCATGCCGGTTATTCGAAGTGGCATTTACAACGACTGTTTTTACAGTACAAAGGGGAGAGTCTGGGGCGCTATATCCGCGAACGTAAGCTGCTACTGGCGGCGCGCGATCTGCGCGATACCGATCAGCGGGTTTACGATATTTGCCTGAAATACGGCTTTGACTCGCAGCAAACTTTTACCCGCATCTTCACCCGTACGTTTAACCAGCCGCCGGGCGCCTACCGTAAAGAAAATCACAGCCGCGCGCACTGAAAAAGCCTCCGCCGGGGAAACCGGCGGAGGCTGTTCTTACCAGGCGTAGCTGACCGTTGCCGTCACCGTCCGACCAATGCCGTAGAAGCAGGCGCTATCGCTGGCGCAGGAGGCCACATACCTGGTATCCGCGATGTTGTTTACGTTGAACTGTACCTGCGCGCCTTTCAGGCTCGAGTTTAGCTCGCCCAATTCATAGCTGACCATGGCGTCATACAGATCTACCGCCGGAACCTTAAAGGTGTTTTTCGCATCGCCATAGCTGGTACCGATATAGCGTACGCCCACTCCCGCAGTCAGGCTTTTCAGCGCGCCGTCCGGCAGGGTATAGCTGGTGAAGGCTGAAGCCATATGGGTCGGAATACGCGCTGGCGTTTTCCCTTCGGTACCGACAACGGTAGTGTTGACGGTTTCTGCATCGGTATAAGTGTATGAAGCGATCAGATTGAGATTCTCAAAGAGCGTCGCGTGCGCTTCGGCCTCAACCCCTTTGGAACGCACTTTACCGCTATTCTCAAACCATCCGGCGGCGCTGTTGTAGGTGGCGACGTTACTTTGCGTTAAATCATACAGCGCAAGGGTGATTAGCGCGTTTGGGTCAGGCTGGTATTTCACGCCGACTTCCACCTGCTTGCCTTCGCTGGGATCGAACGGTCCAACGCCAGGCGCGCGGTTGGTTTGCAGGTTAGGTTCAAAGGAGGTGCTGTAGCTGATATAGGGGGAAAGACCGGAATCAAAGGCGTACAGCAGGCCGGTGCGCCAGGTGAACTTATTATCATTCTGCTGGGTGCTACTGGCGTCGGTAAAATTGGTGGTGCGTACTTCCGCCCAGTCATAGCGCCCGGAAACTAACAGTTCCCAGTTCTGCCAGCTCAGCTGATCCTGAACATAGACCCCAGCCTGATCGAGATTTTGCTGTTCATTAGTGGCGGGGCTGAAGGCGCTTTCATCGACGCTAACGCCGTAGGTCGGGCTGCGCCAGTCGAGATCGTACTGCGAACCTCCGGCCCGGCCAAGATACTGCTTATCTTTACTGGTTTTGTAATCCAGACCGCCAATCACCGTATGGGCCACCTGGCCGCTGGCAAACTTTGCTTCGAGCTGGTTATCAATGCCAAACTCATCGGTCTGGCGCGTTTCATGCTGGGCGCGGCGGGAGAGTACCGAGCTGTTGGCGGGGCTACTGGAATAAACCAGGTAGCGATACTTCTGTTTGATGGTGGCGTAGCGGGCGTTCTGGCGCAGAGTAAAGGTATCGTCTGGCTGGTGCTCAAATTCATAGCCAATCATCGTTTGTTCCCGCCACGACTGATTGTAGCTGGGATCGCTGACGTTAAAATCACGCGGAATATAGCTGCCGTCGACGCTTTCCACCGTACCGTAGCGCGGCAGGAAGTTACGGTAACCGGCATCCGGGTCTTTCTGATAGCTGGTTAATAACGTCATGCGCGTGGCGTCATCAGGATACCAGGTGAGGGCGGGGGCGATGGCCATCCGCGTCTCTTTATAATCTTCAACCTGGCTATTCTGGGTACGGGCGATCCCGTTCAGACGATAGAGCAGGCGGCCATCATCGCTCAGCGGGCCGCCAAAATCGAAAGCGCCTTCGGCAAGATGATGATTGCCGGTGCGGAACTGCAGTTCATGAATCGGCTGGCTGACAGGGCGTTTGCTGGTCATGGCGATCAGCCCGCCGGGGTTTACCTGGCCAAACAGCACCGAGGCCGGGCCGCGTACCAGCTCGACGCGTTCCAGCAGCCACGGGTCGAAAGTACCGGTTTGCGAGGAGGCCGTCGCGCCGTAGCTCAGGCCATCGAGAAACTTGGGCACATAGCTAAAGCCGCGAACGAAAACCTCGTCGTTGCGGTTAGATGAACCGCGATATTCGGTAAAAACGCCCGCGCTATAGCGCAGCGCCTGGGATACCGAGGTGACGTCCAGCGCGCGCATTTGATCGCGGGTAACCACCGATACTGACTGCGGCGTTTTGACGATCTCTGCGGCGGTTTTTGTCGCGGATAGCGTCCTGGTGGCCACTATTCCCTTAAGCGGCGCTGTAGGATCTTCGCTACTGCCCGCGGTGACGACAAGCGTTTCCTCCGCCGCCAGCGCCTGATTCCCGATCGAAGATACCGCCAGAGTCGCAGTCCATAATGCTGTTATCTTATTATATTTAAACATATTTATGATTTTTCCTTGGTTAAATCGCCATCAAAAACCGCCCTCATCGAAGTGAATCCTTCAGCGGTCATCATTAACGGCCTTAATGTTATTGCAAATGGTTATTATTTGCATTAGCGTTATTAACAAATTCTTACAAGGAACTATCGGGCAATGAAAACGGCATGGAGCGGTCTGCTGCTGGGGTTAAGTGCTTTACCGGCGGCGGCGATGAACTGTGAATCCCCTTCGTTACAGGGAGAGCTGGAGGGGAAGTTCGACGCCAGCGGTGAGGTCTGTTTTGACTTGCCCAGGCTAGGAGAGAACTACGTCGCGGCGACGCTCTCCGGCGTTACCGATGCCCGACTGCTGGATGAACATAACCGCCGTCTGCGCACGCTGCTGGCGGGCGGCCCGGCGGACGGCGAGCAAACCCTGCTATTTTCTCTGCCGGTAAACCGCGCCTCCTCGCTGGTGCTCCACGGTGAAGAAGGAGCCCGCTGGCGTTTTCAGTGGCAGATGCGGGAAACCACCGCGCTGGCCAAAATCCAGACGCTGGACCCGGTCAGCCCGCGCCTGCAGCTGCTGAAGAAGGAACTAGCGGCGGGAGGCTCAACGGCGACTTTCTGGCGGGAGCGTGAACTGGAGGGAACGCCCATGGTGGAATCGGTGGACGCCAGCCATAAGCGGGTGACCTTCTTGTGGCGCGGAGCGAGCCGCAACGTGTTTATTCTGGGTTCGCCGGCGGGGGATCACGATCCGCTGTTTCGTCTCGGTGATTCTGACGTCTGGTTTCGTAGCTACGTCGTACCTGCCGATACCTTAATGCAGTATAAGCTGGCCCCGGATGTGCCGCAGGTAGCCGGCGGCGCGCGCGAGCAGCGGCGGGCTATTCTGGTCAGCGCCCAGGCCGACCCGCTAAACCCGAATAGCGTCAATGCCGCCCACGACCGCTGGAGTCGCTACTCCCTGCTGGCTCTTAACCCCGCGCGTTTTTGCTCGGCGCCGCGGATGGCGCAGCCGCTACGCTACGGGACGCTGACCCGCCATCAGCTGCGCAGCGACTTTTTGCAAAACGCGCGTGAAGTCATGATTTATCGCCCACGTTTGCCGCAGCCCGCGCGCTGGACCCTGCTGCTCTTTGACGGTAAAACTTACCAGGACGAATACCGCTTCGCCAACGTGCTGGACGCCCTGATCGCCAGCCACAGGCTACCGCCGATTAACGTGGTGTTTATCGATAGCCTCGATCATCCGCGGCGGGCAAAGGAGCTGCCGCCAAATCCGCACTTTGCCGATTTTATGGCCCATGAGCTGCTGCCCTGGCTGAACCGCCAGGGGCTCAGCCTGACCCGGCAAAAAACCGTGGTTGCAGGATCCAGCTACGGCGGGCTGGCCGCGTCCTGGGTGGCGCTGCGCTATCCCCGGCAGTTTGGCAACGTACTGAGCCTGTCCGGGTCGTACTGGTGGGCGCCGAAAGGGGAAGAAGCCAGCTGGCTGACCCGACAGTATCAGCACTCGCCGCGCTATCCGGTCCGTTTCTGGCTACAGGCGGGAAGATTTGAGACCCGCGGGCCGGACGGCGGTATTTATGCCAATACGCTTGAGTTCGGGCGGGTACTGAGCGAGAAGGGATATAAGGTGAGCTTTCATCCCTCCTCGAGCGGCCACGATTATGTCGCCTGGTGCGAAGGCCTGATCAACGGTATGCGCGACCTGAGCGGATTAGCGCTCAAGAGAGAACCAGCGACGCCAGACCCAGCGCAGCGCCAGATACTCGATGGCGCCCAGCGCTAAAAACCACAGGCAAAAGATCAGCGTATAAAGCTGGTTGAGATCCATCAGATGGAACGTCGCCACCAGCTTCTGCGCCAGCGTCAGACCCAGCGAGGGCGCCGGCAGCAGCAGACAGGAGAGTAAAGCCAGCAGGAGAATGCCGGCGGCACTCATGAGCGTTTCTAGCGGATGTTTCATTATTTGTTAATCATCAGTTAAAAACATATTGTCCGGTAAAAAGGGAATCAATGCAATATCGTTTCGTACGCAATTAAAATACGCTTTAAGTATTATATTTAAACGTTCTCACTCATTTCTTTGTTAATTATTTTGGGCTTATTTGTGATTAAGTTAATTACGCTTTAATGTAAATTAACGTCATTATTAAGCCAGCGCTTTTACAAAAGTATAGGTGCTATATCCCACCAGAGTAGCGATAATAATGGCCAGCAGAATGTACAGCACCAGGCGGCGTCCGCGATAGATTCCAAACATAGTAGACCTCGTTTAGTTTAGGTTTATTAATATTCTGCAATAGTTGTTCTATAGAATTAACTTACCATAAATTTTGTATTTGCGAGAGATTAAATATTGCGCAAGCTCAAATTATCTCCCGCCTGTTTAAAATTTTTCTCATTGGCCCGGAATGATTCCAGGCTTTCCGCCTCACGGAATTTTAAGGGAGATATATTTTGACCAAAATGATCAAAACTAATAATACCACCCCCTCAGGGGATGTCGCGCCACGCCGGGCATATCAGCAGACGGTTGATGCGGTGCTGGCGCAGAAAAAAAGCCATGTCGACGGGCTCAGCGCCGCTGAAGCCGCCGAGCGTTTGCAGACCTTCGGCCCGAACGCCTTGCCGGAGAAAAAAGGCAAGCCAGCCTGGCTGCGCTTCCTTGCCCACTTTAACGACGTCCTGATTTTCGTCCTGCTGGCCGCCGCCGCGCTCACCGCGGTTATGGGGCACTGGGTCGATACCCTTGTCATTCTTGGCGTCACGGTGATCAACGCCCTGATCGGCCATATCCAGGAGAGCAATGCCGAAAAATCGCTACAGGGCATCCGCAATATGCTCTCCAGCGACGCGCGCGTGCAGCGCAGCGGTAAACACGAAACCATCCCGACCCGCGACCTGGTGCCGGGCGATATTGTGATTCTGCGCGCGGGCGACCGCGTGCCGGCCGATATGCGCCTGATTGAGAGCCATAATCTGCGGGTTGAAGAAGCCATTCTGACCGGCGAGTCGACGGTGGTGGATAAAACCACCGACGCGCTGGAAGGCGAACTGCCGCTGGGCGACCGTACCAATATGCTCTTCTCCGGCACGACCATCAGCGCCGGCGGCGGCGTTGGCGTGGTGACCGCAACCGGCCAGGATACCGAACTCGGCCACATCAACCAGATGATGGCGGGCATTGAAAAGCACCGTACGCCGCTGCTGGTGCAGATGGATAAGCTCGGTAAAGCGATCTTCGTTATCATCCTGGCGATGATGGCTGCGCTGTTCGTCTTCAGCCTGGCGCTGCGCGATATTCCTCTCGGCGAGCTGCTGCTCTCCCTGATTAGCCTGGCGGTGGCCGCCGTGCCGGAAGGCTTACCGGCGATTATCTCGATTATTCTCTCTCTGGGCGTACAGGCAATGGCGCGTCAGCGGGCGATTATCCGCAAACTGCCGACGGTGGAAACCCTGGGCGCCATGACCGTGGTGTGCTCGGATAAAACCGGCACCCTGACGATGAACGAGATGACCGTTAAAGCGATCATCACCGCCGACTGCTGCTACCGCGTCGAAGGCGACAGCTACGAGCCTCAGGGTAACATCTGCCTGGAAGGCAGCAACGAGCCGGTGCAAATTAAACCGGGCAGCGTGCTGGAAACCTATTTGCGCACCATCGATCTGTGTAACGACAGCCAGATGATTCAGGACGAGCGCGGCCTGTGGGGCATTACCGGCGGGCCAACCGAAGGCGCGCTGAAGGTGCTGGCGGCGAAAGCGCGGCTGGAGCCCGTCGATGCCCGCCTGGTCGCGAAAATCCCGTTCGACTCGCAGTACAAGTACATGGCGACCCACCAGAAAATGGGTGACGTCGAGCAGGTGCTGATTACCGGCGCGCCGGACGTGATTTTTGCCCTGTGCCGCCAGCAGATGAGCAAGCAGGGGGCGGTGCCGTTTGAGCCGCAGTACTGGGAAGAGGAGATGGCGCGCTTTGCCCGCCAGGGCCTGCGTATGGTCGCCGCCGCCTACAAACCGGCTGACGTCGGCAGCACCACGCTGTCCCACGACGATCTGCGCGAAGGGCTGGTGTTCCTCGGCATTGCCGGAATGATGGACCCGCCGCGTCCGGAAGCGATCGACGCTATCCACGCCTGCCAGAACGCGGGGATCCGCGTGAAGATGATTACCGGCGATCACCCGCAGACGGCGATGAGTATTGGCCAGATGTTAGGGATCACCAACAGCAGCCAGGCGATGACCGGCTACCAGCTGGAGCATATGGATGACGCCGAGCTGGCGAAAGCCGCCGTGGAGTTCGATATCTTTGCCCGCACCAGCCCGGAGCACAAGCTGCGCCTGGTGAAAGCGCTGCAGGATAACGGTGAAGTGGTTGGCATGACCGGCGATGGCGTCAATGACGCTCCGGCGCTGCGTCAGGCCGACGTCGGGATCGCCATGGGCATTAAGGGCACTGAGGTGACCAAAGAGGCCGCCGATATGGTCCTGACCGATGACAACTTTGCCACTATTGCCAGCTCGGTCAAAGAGGGGCGCCGGGTCTACGATAACCTGAAAAAGACCATTCTGTTCATCATGCCGACTAACCTGGCGCAGGGGCTGTTGATTATCATCGCCCTGCTGGCGGGGAACATTATCCCGCTGACGCCGGTACTGATTTTGTGGATGAACATGGCCACCTCCGCCACGCTCTCCTTTGGCCTCGCGTTTGAAGCCGCCGAGCGCAACGCCATGAACCGACCGCCGCGTAAAACCGGCCAGCACGTCATGGATGCCTTCGCCGTCTGGCGCGTCGCCTTCGTCGGCACGATGATCGCCGTCGCCGCCTTTATTCTTGAAGCCTGGCTGGCGCCGCGCGGCCACAGCCCGGAGTTTATCCGCACCGTCCTGCTGCAGATGCTGGTCACCGCGCAGTGGGTCTACATGATTAACTGCCGCAGCAGCGACAGCTTCTCGCTGAATATGGGGCTTCTGCGTAACAAAGGCATCTGGCTGGTGAGCGGCGTGCTGCTGCTGATGCAGCTGGTCATCATCTACGTACCGGTGATGCAGACGATGTTTGGCACCGAAGGGCTGCCGCTGCGCTACTGGTTCATCACCCTGGTCATCGGTATCGCGATGTTCCTGGTGGTGGAAGTTGAGAAGCGCCTGACTCGTCGTTTCCGCAAAGCCGCGTAGCGTGTCTGACCCGTCCGGCGTCCCTTCTCCTGCGGGGAAGGGACGCCGCATCGTCGTAAGGAATTCCCCATGAACAAGATCATCCGCTCCGCCCTGCTGGCCTGCGGCCTGGCAGGCTACGCGCTTATCGCCGCCGCCGCGCCGGCTATTCCGGTGCGCGTTGCCACCGTTGAACAAGCGCCGCATGCCGATGAACGGCAAATCTCCGGCCGCGTTGAGGCCATTCACGCCGTCGACGTTCGCGCCCGTACCGAAGGGACGATCGTGCAGCGCCATTTCCAGGATGGGCAGTACGTCAAAAAAGGCGAGCCGCTATTTACGCTGGATGACGCCCAGCCGAAAGCCGCGCTGGCGCTCGCACAGGCCGAACTGAAAAGCGCGCAGGCTTCCCTGCGCCAGGCCCAGCAGCTGTTGAGCCGCTATCAGCAGCTGAAAAATCACCATTCAATCAGCCGTCATGACGTGGATACCGCGCAGATGCAGCGCGATGTCGCCGCCGCCGCCGTAGAGCAGGCGCAGGCGCGCATTACCGCCCAGCAGATAACGCTCGGCTATACCCGCATTACCTCGCCGGTGAGCGGGCGCGTCGGCCATAGTCCTTTTCACGTCGGCAGCCTGGTCAATCCCGCCAGCGGCGTGCTGGTTGATGTGGTCCAGCTCGACCCGATTCGCGTGGCGTTCTCGCTCGATGAATCCGCCTTTTTCGCGAAAGCAGGGCAGCACACGGATATCGCCGCGATGAAGCAGGCGTGGCTGGCGCAGGTGGAGTTGGATGGACGGCGTGAAGACGGCGTCCTGACCTCCGTTGATAACCGTATTGATAGCCGCACCGCCAGCGTGGCGCTGCGCGCTGAATTTGCTAACCCGCAGCACCGTTTACTGCCGGGCGGCAACGTCACGGTTTTCTTCCGCCCGCAGCAACTTAAGGAGAGCCCGATGATCCCGGCCTCTGCGCTACAGCAGGATGCACTGGGCTTTTACTGCTGGGTCGTAACGGCGAACAACACCGTGACGATGCGCCGTTTAGCGCCCGCCGGTCAGCATGGCCAGAGCTTCGTGGTGGCGGATGGCCTGAAAGCGGGAGAGCGCGTAGTGACGGAAGGTGCCCAGCGCCTGCGTGACGGCGCGGCCATTCAGTTGCTGAGTGAATAAGGGAGAGGGGATGCTGACATTTTTTATCCGACGCCCGCGCTTTGCGATGGTGATTGCCCTGCTGATGACCTTTGTCGGCGCGGTCTCGCTAAAGCTGATCCCGGTCGAGCAGTATCCGCAGATTACTCCGCCGGTCATCAACGTTAGCGCCAGCTGGCCTGGCGCCAGCGCGGCGGACGTAGCGGAAGCTATTGCCGCGCCGCTGGAGACCCAGCTCAACGGCGTCGATCATATGCTGTACATGGAGTCCACCAGTTCCGATGAGGGGACCTACAGCCTGAGCCTGACCTTTGCTGCCGGAACCGACGCCGATTTAGCCGCAATCGACGTGCAGAACCGCGTGTCGCAGGCGGTGGCGCAGCTGCCTGCCGACGTGCAGCAGAACGGCGTACAGGTGCGAAAGCGGGCGACAAACCTGCTGATGGGGGTGAGTCTCTACTCTCCGCTCGGCACCCTGTCGCCGCTGTTTGTCAGCAACTACGCCAGCACCCAGGTGCGCGAGGCGCTGGCGCGTCTTCCCGGCGTCGGGGAAGTGCAGATGTTCGGCGCGCGCGACTACAGCATGCGCATCTGGCTGCGCCCCGACCGCATGAACGCGCTGAATATCACGACCGACGATATTGCCCTTGCGCTGCGCGAGCAGAACGTGCAGGGCGCGGCGGGGCAGATAGGCACGCCGCCGGTGTTTAACGGCCAGCAGCAAACGCTGACCATCAACGGTATTGGGCGATTAAGCGATGCCGCCGGTTTCGGACAAATTGTGGTTCGCAGCGGCGAACGCGGCCAGCTGGTACGCCTGTCCGACGTGGCGACTATTGAACTGGGCGCTCGCAGCTACAGCTCCGGCGCGCAGCTCAACGGCAAAGACTCCGCCTATCTCGGCATCTACCCGACGCCCACCGCTAACTCGCTGCAGGTCGCTACTGCGGTACGCGCCGAGCTGACCCGGCTGCATGCGCGCTTCCCGGCGGATCTCACCTGGGAGGTGAAGTTTGATACTACCCGCTTTGTTGCGGCGACGATCAAAGAGATCGGCGTGTCGCTGGCGCTGACCCTGCTGGCGGTGGTGGTGGTGGTCTCCCTGTTCCTGCAGAGCTGGCGGGCGACGCTGATAGTCGCGCTGGCCATCCCGGTGTCGCTTATCGGTACCTTCGCGGTGCTCTACGCGCTGGGCTACAGCGCCAATACCCTGAGTCTGTTTGCGATTATCCTCGCCCTGACGATGGTGGTAGATGACGCTATCGTGGTGGTGGAGAATGTGGAAACAAAAATGGCGGAGGGGCTGGATCGCGGCGCCGCAACCGCCGAAGCGCTGCGGCAAATCGCCGGGCCGGTGATCGCCACGACCCTGGTGCTGCTGGCGGTGTTCGTGCCGGTGGCAATGCTGCCGGGGATCGTTGGCGAGCTGTATCGCCAGTTTGCGGTCACCTTATCGACGGCGGTGACGCTGTCGAGCGTGGTGGCGCTGACCCTGACGCCTGCGCTGTGCGCGCTGCTGCTGCGTCCGCGTCCGGAGCGGCCTGCCGCCATCTGGCGCGGCTTTAACCGCGGCCTGGATACGGTGCGGGACGGCTACGGGCGTCTGGTCGGGGGCATGAATCGCCGTCCCTGGCTGGCGCTGGCGGCGACGGTAGCCGCGGCAGGGCTGGTGGTATTGAGCTTTACCACAATGCCGAAAGGCTTTCTGCCGCAGGAAGATCAGGGTTATTTCTTTGCCAGCGTGCAGCTGCCAGAAGCCGCCTCGCTGGAGCGTACCGAGGCGGTGATGGCCCAGGCGCGGGAGCTGCTGTTGAGGAACCCGGCGGTTGAGGATGTGATTCAGGTGTCCGGTTTTAATATTCTCAACGGCACCAGCGCCTCGAACGGCGGGTTTATCTCCGTGATGCTGAAAGAGTGGCATCAGCGGCCGCCGCTGGACGCGGTGATGGAAAAACTACAGGGCCAGCTGCTGGGGCTGCCGGAAGCGACGATTATGGCTTTTGCGCCGCCGACGCTGCCGGGGCTGGGCAACGCCTCCGGATTTGATTTACGCATTCTGGCGCAGGCTGGACAATCGCCGGCGGAGCTGGAGCAGGTCACCCATCAGGTCCTGCGAATGGCCAACCAGCATCCGCAGCTTAGCCGGGTCTTTACCACCTGGAGCAGCAATGTGCCGCAGCTGACGCTCACCGTCGATCGCGACCAGGCGGCCCGGTTGAACGTACCGGTGGCAAGGATTTTCAGCAGCCTGCAGACCGCGTTTGGCGGCACCCGCGCCGGCGATTTCAGCATCAATAATCGTGTCTACCACGTGGTGATGCAAAATGAGATGCAGTGGCGCGAGCGGGCCGAGCAGATTAGCGAGCTTTATGTGCGTAGCGACAGCGGCGAGCGGGTGCGTCTGAGTAATCTGGTGACGATTACGCCAACGGTTGGCGCGCCGTTTATTCAGCAATATAACCAGTTCCCGTCGGTATCGATAAGCGGTTCGGCGGCTGAAGGCGTCAGCAGTCGGGCGGCGATGGCGGTGATGGAGCAGATTTTACAATCGAATCTGCCGCACGGTTATGACTATGCCTGGAGCGGCATCTCGTGGCAGGAGCAGCAGACCGGTAACCAGGCGGTATGGATCGTGCTGGCGGCGGTGGCGATGGCGTGGCTGTTTCTCGTCGCCCAGTATGAGAGCTGGACGCTGCCGGCGAGCGTGATGCTGTCGGTGCTGTTCGCTATCGGCGGGTCCCTGCTGTGGCTATGGTGGGCCGGTTATGCCAACGATGTGTACGTGCAGATAGGGCTGGTGCTACTGATCGCGCTGGCGGCGAAAAACGCGATTTTGATCGTCGAGTTTGCCCGGGCGAAGCGTGAAGAGGGGATGTCGATCGTCGACGCCGCCCGCGAAGGGGCTACCCGTCGCTTCCGCGCGGTGATGATGACGGCGGTCTCCTTTATCATCGGGATTGTGCCGATGATGCTCGCCACCGGCGCCGGGGCGCAGAGCCGGCGGATTATCGGTACCACGGTGTTCAGCGGCATGCTGGTGGCGACGGCGATCGGCATTCTGTTTATTCCGTCGCTGTACGTGCTGTTCCAGCGCCTGCGCGAATGGGCGCACCGCCGGATGTAGGTGGCCCGGACCTGGTAGCCCGGACAGGCGCGTCAAGCGCCGCCTC
>NZ_KV793501.1:0-682 GCF_001808475.1 Klebsiella sp. HMSC09D12
AAACGCCTGGGGTACGGTCAGGTACAGCCGCTGCTGCCCGGCATCAAAGCGGGTGGTGGCGTCTTTGATCATTTCGGTTAACGGTACGCAGGCATCTGCCGCCATCACATCGATACCGGCAATGGCGGACGTGTTGACGCCCATGCTGGCCAACTGTCCGCGCGTCAGGCAGGGTGCCAGTCCGTGGCCTTTTTCATCAACATTAAAGGTAATATCGCGGGTGGCCTATACCCGTCATTGAGGTAGATATCCGCGCGGTAGGTACCCGGCGGCAGCTCCTGGCCTTTTTCAAAACCGGACAGATCCGCCACGGCAGCGGGATCGTCCGCTAAAAAACGTGGGTTGAAATAGAGTTCTGCCTGCGCGTAAAAAGCCGGTGAGGCCAGCAAAAGGGCAAGGGGGATCTGCGCAAATGCGCGAGCAGCTCCTGGAGTAACACGCCGGGAGCCCAGGTGGTCGAGTCCATATTTCAGATGTGACATAGTCCCTCCGGTAAAAGTCGCCCGGCTGTCAGTTCTTATTTTTATTTCCGGGAGAACGCGGTCTCCCGTCAGTTATTGCGTAGCGCCCTGCATCCGCGGGGTCAGCGCGCCGTAGTCGTTAATCGTCCGGTATGTAATCTCGCGACCCGCATCGGCGGGTAAGCTGACGCTGGCTTCACCCATCGGCGGAACCAGCGCAT
>NZ_KV793501.1:702-1159 GCF_001808475.1 Klebsiella sp. HMSC09D12
CGGCGTTGAGTTCGGTGACCGTCAGGTAGTAGGGAGTGGGGTTGATCAGCGTAAGCGTGCCTGCGCCGCGGCGGAACTTCAGCTTTTCCGCAGCCTGATCCGGCGGCAGCGCCAGCTTTGCCGGACGGTAATAGAGCTTGATGCGGCTGATGATCGCCAGCTGGAGAGTGTTGTCGCTGAGCTTTGATTTATCCATCGACGGGATCGCTTTGACGTTCATCCAGAACAGCGTTTCCCGATCCTGCGGCAGCTGGTTGCTGGTGGCATCAATGATGCGCAGGGTATTCTCTTTTTTTCCCTGCATGGCGAACAGCGGCGGGGTGATGACAAAGCGGCCGTCCTTCGCGCCGTCGGCATTCTCCACCCATGACTGAATCAAATAAGTGCTCTTTTCGTCGTTGTTGGTGACCGCCAGCTGAACCTGCTTTTGCCCGGCAGGATAGATGACGCGGGTCGC
>NZ_KV793502.1:0-44098 GCF_001808475.1 Klebsiella sp. HMSC09D12
TAAAAAACATAACAGCGGCACTGCTTTAACTATTTCCTGCATAGTACGAACTCCGTTTCATGTCATACCTATCCCGTGTGTATCCTTTACCGTCTCCACGGCTTACATCCGCCAGAAAAGATCCTTCTGCCATTGCAGAAGCGCCAGTCATAATTGCGCTTGCTGGCCAACCTGCAGGTGAGAAAGGGCATTTACTGTCCCTCTGGCAGGGCTGCGTACCCTTCTCTGGCCAATGAAAGCACGCCACGACAATCCACGTAACCGATCCGGTGGGTTTTGTTAGTACGATTCGAAAAAATCTTTAGATATGCCCGGAAAGCTCATCCCTGACAGTATCCACCCCGCCGCCGAAAATAACATGCGCAGCAAACGTTTTACGCAATAACCAGAGAGCAAATAGCTCGGAAAAACCGGATGCAGATGGTAAATCAATAAAACGCGCGCAGGCATTGTATGCCGCTGGAAATGCGTCTGGAACCAAAACGCAGTGACGGTAGAGCGAACTGCAGAAGCGGTGATAGTTGTAGCGTGATGGTTCAGGTAAATCATATTTATATCCATTTCCTGTGAGGCAGCCATACGATCTGCCTGGGTAGTCGATATCGCACTGCGTTCCATTTTTAATAATCAGTAACCTTTCCGCGCTATTCTTAAGTTTCTCGTTTATGTTTTCGACGGCCCAATTTTTCCTGGTTCACTCGTAAATAATCATTAATTTATCGCGTATGATGAGAGAACATTCCTTCTTAATCCCTTCAATTTACGCAGAAAATTGTTCTGTCGTTTGCTTTTCTGATGTCTTCTCGGTTGAGGGAAAGTGCTGCTTTCTTGAGAACAGGCAGTTCCCGGTTCATCTACCAGAATGCCGCAAAAAAGTTTGAAAATTCTTTGATATTTACTGATAAGGTTTGTTCTGAAAGAAACTGCATCAGATAGTGTGTCGAATGCAAACTCGTCCGTACCAGATTGCTGAATGAAATGTTCATCTTCGAGATATATACATCGTTTACCGGCACTTTTGGCGTAACAGCGTTCAATTAACCCTTCAAGGGAGATATAATAATTGTCTTTTGTAACTATTTCCTTTTCAAAGAACATGACGCTACCTTGCGCTTTATTTAAGATAAATATCCCCAGCAGACATAAATACAGAGAGGCATAAGCAAGGCGTTCAGAAAAACATTACGGTATTCATATGGTGCAAGAAAATGTGAAATTTATTCGTTCTGTATTCGCCCTGAAGGAAAAAATATAAATATAATTCGTAGTCTGTGTCAAGCCGGGAAGAAACAAGAAATTAGCGCGTAGCGGATAATTATTAGATAAGCTCGTAATAAAACATGAATCACTTACGTTGTTCATCCATGCCGGCTACACAACTAACAATAAGAATATATGAATCAATAATGAATTCATAAAATGAGATTCTTAGTTGCAGCAAAACCCAGGAAAGCCCAGGCTTGTGTTGAACACGGGCCGCAGAAAATTGAGTCGAATCCCGGCAGCTTATCTTTCGGCCTTCCCATGCCAGTTTCAGCACCCGGTTGTGTTGAAGGAGCTACGGTTATGCCTAAAATACGGTGCTGCTCAGCCGATTAAGCGATCGCAGCACCATCTTACTGTTGATTTTTCGGGATGGCAGAAGCCAGGAGCGTGATGGCCATCATGCCCTGGCCACCGCTAAACAGAGCTCTGCTATTTTACCCCGCTTTTATGGGAATACGCAGGGCAGCGCCGGGACTCATATTAACCTTCGTGCAACCCGCACTCTCTTTTCAGGCCAAAGAAGCGCGTTTCTTCCTCCGCCATCCCCGGCTCCCATTTGCGCGTGGTGTGGGTATCTCCTACCGACAAATAGCCCTGATCCCAAAGCGGATGATATTTCAGGCCGTGCTTTTGCAGATACTGGTAAACCGTGCGGTTATCCCAGTCGATGATCGGCAGCACCTTAAACACGCCACGCTGGATCGCCAGCACCGGTAAGTGGGCGCGACTGCCGGATTGCTCGCGGCGCAGGCCCGCAAACCAGGTTTGCGCGTTCAGCTCTTGCAGTGCCCGGTTCATCGGCTCAACCTTGTTGATGTCATTATATTTTTCAATGCCCTCAACGCCCTGCTCCCACAGTTTACCGTAGCGCGCTTCCTGCCAGGCGGAGCTCTCCTTCGCCCGATAGACCTTCAGGTTCAGGTTGAGTTTGTCCGTTAACTCATCGATAAACTGGTAGGTTTCGGGGAACAGATAGCCGGTATCGGTCAGAATAACCGGGATATCCGGGCGCACCTGATTGACCAGATGCAGGCTCACCGCCGCCTGAATACCAAAGCTCGAAGAGAGCACGTATTCCCCCGGCAGATTTTCCAGCGCCCACGCAACGCGCGCTTCCGCGCTCAGCTTTTCCAGCTGACTATTGGTTTCCGCTAGCTGTAAAACGCGATCGACCTTCGGTAATGCGTTCAGCGCGTTTAAATCGAGTACGGACATAAGAACCTCATTTGCCTGTTTTTGCCGGGGCCCTGCGTTTACCCGGTCGACAAGACCGCAGGCCCGGTAAGCGAAACGCCACCGGGCAGCGGGTGTTATTCCCAGAAATCCCGGGCTGGATCGAGCACCGGACGAATAATGCCCGCACGCACCGTAAAGTCGCCGAAGCCTTCACCCGCTTCGCGCTCTTTCGCCCAGCGCCCTACCAGTTCGTCGATTGAATCGAGAATTTCCGACTCGGTAATGTTTTCCCGGTACATGCGCGGAATCCGCGTCCCGCTACGGTTGCCGCCAAGGTGCAGGTTGTAGCGGCCCGGCGCTTTACCCACCAGGCCCACTTCCGCCAGCATCGCGCGACCGCAGCCGTTCGGGCAACCGGTGACACGGGTAACGATATGCTCGTCGCCAACGCCATGTTTGCTCATCACCGCCTCGACTTTATCGATGAATGACGGGAGGAAGCGCTCGGCTTCCGCCATCGCCAGCGGGCAGGTCGGGAATGAGACGCAAGCCATCGAATTTTCGCGCTGCGGCGTAACGGCGTTCATCAGGCCGTGCTCGCGGGCCAGCTTCTCGATCTTCGCCTTCTGATCTTCCGGTACGCTGGCAATAATCAGATTCTGATTTGCCGTAATACGGAATTCGCCCTTATGGATCTTCGCGATCTTCAGCAGACCCGTTTTCAGCGGGCGGCCCGGATAATCAAGGATACGTCCGTTTTCAATAAACAGCGTCAGATGCCAGTTATTGTCGATACCTTTCACCCAGCCGATACGATCGCCGCGGCCGGTGAACTCGTATGGACGAATCGGTTCAAACTTGATGCCCGCCCGACGCTCCACTTCTGCTTTAAAGGTCTCAACGCCAACGCGCTCCAGGGTGTATTTGGTTTTCGCATTTTTACGGTCGGTACGGTTGCCCCAGTCGCGCTGGGTCGTCACCACCGCTTCCGCTACCGCCAGGGTATGCTCCAGCGGCAGATAGCCAAACTCGCTCGCCGTACGAGCGTAGGTTTTCTTATTGCCGTGCTCAATCGATAAACCGCCGCCCACCAGCAGATTAAAGCCCACCAGCTTGCCGTTTTCAGCAATAGCCACGAAGTTCATATCGTTCGCGTGCAGATCGATATCGTTCTGCGGCGGGATCACCACGGTCGTTTTAAACTTACGCGGCAGATAGGTCTGGCCGAGGATCGGTTCTTCATCGGTGGTGGCGACTTTCTTTTGATCCAGCCAGATCTCGGCATAGGCGCGAGTGCGCGGCAGCAGGTGCTCGGAGATCTTCTTCGCCCATTCATAAGCTTCGGCGTGCAGCTGAGACTCGTTCGGGTTGGACGTACAGAGCACGTTACGGTTCATGTCATTAGCGGTGGCCAACGCATCCAGTCCGACCGAATGCAGCATCTGGTGCACCGGCTTGACGTTCTTCTTCAGAATGCCGTGAAACTGGAAGGTCTGACGGTTGGTCAGACGGATACTGCCGTAGATGGTGTTATCGGCGGCGAATTTATCGATCGCCTGCCACTGTTTGGTGGTGATCACCCCGCCCGGCAGGCGGCAGCGCAGCAGCATCGCGTGACGCGGCTCCAGCTTCTGCGCCGCACGTTCGGCGCGGATATCGCGGTCATCCTGCTGATACATACCGTGAAAACGGATCAGCAGAAAGTTATCGCCTTTAAAACCGCCGGTCAGGCCGTCATTCAAATCTTCCGCAATGGTGCCGCGCAGGTAGTTGCTTTCGAGCTTCATGCGCTCGGCGTCAGTCAGTTTACCTTCGACCACCAGCGGGCCTGGATGTTTTTCGCTCATTAGTAGACATCTCGCTGATAACGGCGCTCTACGCGCAGCTCACTTAAAAATTCGTCCGCCGCTTCGGCGTCCATCGCGCCGTATTCGGCAATCACTTCCAGTAACGTCTGCTCAACGTCTTTTGCCATACGATTGGCATCGCCGCAGACATAAATATGGGCACCGTCGTTAATCCAGCGCCACAGTTCGGCTCCCTGCTCGCGCAGTTTGTCCTGAACGTAGACTTTTTGTTGTTGATCGCGGGACCAGGCCAGGTCGATGCGGCTCAGCACGCCTTCTTTGACGTAGCTCTGCCACTCCACCTGATAGAGGAAATCTTCAGTAAAGTGCGGGTTGCCGAAGAACAGCCAGTTCTTACCCTCTGCGCCTTCCGCCGCGCGCTGCTGCATAAACGCGCGGAAAGGCGCGATGCCGGTACCGGGACCAATCATGATCACCGGCGTTTCCGGGTTCGCAGGCAAACGGAAGTTATCGTTATGCTCGATAAAAACGCGAACTTCGCCGTCTTCTTCGACGCGGTCGGCCAGGAAACTGGAAGCGCCGCCGGCACGAGCGCGACCTTCAATATCATAACGCACTACGCCAACGGTGACGTGGACTTCGCTTTCCACTTCCGCCTGCGAAGAGGCGATCGAGTAGAGCCGCGGCGTCAACGGGCGCAGCAGGTCAACCAGCGCCTGGGCATCCAGCTGCGCCGGCGAGAAACGCACCATGTCGACGATCGGCGTGGTTGCGGCGTAGTGCTGAAGCTGTGCCTTATCGCCCACCAGCGGCAGTAAAGACTCGCTGCGGGTTAAGGTGGCGTAGTTTTCCACGATATTGGCGGTGTTGACCGTCAGCTCAAAATGCCATTCCAGCGCTTCAGCAAGCGGTAGCGTTTTGCCGTCGACCGTGACCGGTTCCGTACCTGTTAGCCAGAGCAGCTCCACCAGCTCCTTCACCAGCGCCGGATCGTTCTGATACCAGACGCCCAGCGCATCGCCCGGCTGATAGCGCAGGCCGGAGTCGCCGAGGTCGATTTCAATATGGCGCACATCCTTTTCTGAATCACGGCCGGTGATTTTCTGATTCACCGCCAGCGTCGCAGTCAGAGGCGCCTCTTTGGTATACGGGCTGGTGTGGATTTCATTCACCGCCCCGCTGGTAACCAGCTGAGACGGAGAAGCAGCGGGCGCGCGCGCTTTCAGCACCTCAACCACGCGGGCGCGCCATTCGGCAGCGGCGCTCTGATACTCCACATCAGCGTCAACCCGATCCAGCAGGCGTTCACCGCCCAGCTCGGCCAGCTTGTTATCAAAATCCTTGCCGGACTGGCAGAAGAATTCATAGGAGGTATCACCGAGGCCAAACACGGCAAATGCCGTATCGGTTAGCTTCGGCGCTTTCTTCGAGAACAGGAACTTATGCAGTGCGACGGCTTCTTCCGGCGGCTCACCCTCGCCTTGTGTTGACGTCACGACGACCAGCAGTTTCTCGGCGGCAATTTGTTTAAATTTATAGTCGCCTGCGTTAATCAGCTTCACATTCAGCTGCGCCGCCTGTAGATCGTCACGCAGCGCTTCAGCGATGCGGCGGGCATTGCCGGTTTGCGAGGCCGAAATCAGCGTGATGGACGGCACTTCAGCCGCCTGGGCTGGCGCAACAACCGCCGCGCCGGGCTGCTGATTCAGCATCCCCCAAAAATAGCCGGAAACCCAGGCTAGCTGGGTAGGCGTGAAGTCAGTCGTGGCCGCCTGAAGGCGCGCCATTTGCTCCGGACTCAGCGGTAGCAAATTGGAAGGTGGGGCCTGTGTCGTCATGCGTCGTTATGTTCCAGTAAGCAAAGCTGTGATTCACGCCCTGTCAACGTGATAAAACAGAAGAGAATAGAAGGTTAACGGCGCAGATAGTAACAATTAAAGAAGGGATGGAAATAACAAATAACCAAATGGACTAACCTGTTTTAGTTATAGTTATTAACAACAAAATCGATTAAATAAGTTGCTGTAATATAAAGATATAATTCCCATAAACCGCATGGATATGTCCATTTTGTGTTCAGGACCGTTTTAGTTAATGATAAAAAATGTACTTTCCGGTACCCTACGGCGGTTTTTTTGCCATATTGAGAATAAAAGATGTCCACCACGCTGTTTAAAGATTTCACTTTCGAAGCCGCTCACCGCCTGCCGCACGTACCGGAAGGCCACAAGTGCGGACGCCTGCACGGTCACTCTTTTATGGTACGCCTGGAGATTACCGGTGAAGTCGATCCCCATACCGGGTGGATCATGGATTTCGCCGAGCTGAAAGCCGCATTCAAACCCACCTACGATCGCCTGGATCACTACTATCTGAACGATATTCCGGGACTTTCCAATCCTACCAGCGAAGTCCTGGCAAAATGGATCTGGGAGCAGATGAAGCCTTTGGTTCCGCTACTCAGCGCGGTGATGATCAAAGAAACCTGCACGGCGGGCTGCGTCTATCGCGGCGAGTGATCCCTTTCGCCATCGCGTAGGTCGCCTGTTAGCGGCGCGATGGCCTTTTCACCTCTCGCCGTTTCCCGCCTCGCCTGGGCTAGTTCGCGGCTAGCGCACCAGATAACCGCCATCTACCGCCAGGATATGGCCATTCACGTAATCCGAGGCCCGGCTGGCCAGGAAGACGACTGCGCCCATCAGATCCTGCGCCTCACCCCAGCGGCCGGCCGGAATATGCGCCAGGACGCGCCTGTTTTCCTTAGGCGTGTTGCGGACGATCGCCGTCATGTCGGTCTCATAATAGCCGGGGGCAATACCGTTAACCTGAATGTTATATGGAGCGAGCTCTTCACAATAGGCTTTGGTTAACCCCGCGAGGGCATGTTTGGTTGCTGCATAAGCCGGCGACCAGCTGCCGCCTAAATAAGAAAACACCGAACAGATATTGATGATTTTGCCACAGCGGCGGGGAACCATTATTTTCGCCGCCTCATGGCTGAGCTCGAAAGCCGCCGTCAAGTTGGTCTCAATCATCGGGTCCCAGTCGGCGCGGCCAAAGCGCAGGACCTTATTCAAACGACAAATACCGGCATTGTTCACCAGGATATCGACCGTGCCGAAACGCTGGCAGCAGGCGGCGATAATGCGCTGCGGCATGCCGTTGTCGGTAATATCCGCCAGCATGAACTCCACTTCAGCGCCCTGCTGCTCAATGCGTTCACAGGTTTGGGCATTATCGACGCGTCGTCCGGGAATAAACAGATTGGCTCCCGCCGTGGCCAGAGCAAGGGCAAGAGCCTGCCCCAGTCCGCTATTCCCCCCGGTGACAATGGCGGTTTTCCCTTTGAGGGAGAAGAACTCCATAGAAAAAGCATGGGATGGCTCAATTGGCTGCATGTTTAACTCGATCCTTAAGTCAACATATCGACAGCGCGCCGGGGCGGCTGATGTACGAATCGATTATACCACCGCAGGTATGAGCGGGAATCTTAACTAGTACGCTGAAGCGAGGGGGCTTGATGAATTCATATATGAATAAAGTGCTTGCCGGACAGCTATCAGCCAGCCCGGCAAAAAAGAAGGGATCAGGCGATGTTCAGATACTTATGCGTCTGCATAGATAAACGCCAGTTGCGCGCGATGCAGGTTTCGATGCACAGGCGCGTCGCGTCCTCTTTCTGGCTAATTGGCTGCAGCGCGATGATGCGCGGCTTGTCGTCAGCCAGCGTCTCCAGCAGTTCATCGAGCGCTTCGATATCGCGCACGCGTCCAACAGGATGTTTTATTTCATCAGCTCGCTGCAGCGCCTGAGAAAGGACATCATAGCCGCCGCGCATATTCACCTTCGGCGATACCGTCACCCAGGTATGAGGCGTACAGCGAACTTCGTGAGTGCCGCTGGTTTCAATCTGGCAGCTAAAGCCGTTTTGCTCCAGCAGCGAGGTCAGCGGCGTTAAATCATGAATACAGGGCTCGCCACCGGTAATCACCACGTGTCGAGCAGTCCAGCCCTGACGCCCGATGATGGCCAGCAGATCTTCGCTACTTGCCGGGCCCCATTTATCGCTCTCTTTGGTTTTTGCCAGAATGCTGAACAGAGAGACTTCTCGATCGGCAAGTTTATCCCAGGTATGTTTGGTATCGCACCAGGCGCAACCAACCGGGCATCCCTGTAAACGAATAAAAATGGCGGGAACGCCGGTGAAGTAACCTTCGCCTTGCAAGGTCTGGAACATCTCGTTAATCGGGTACTGCATAATCATCTCTGTATTGGGTTAAGAGCGCGCATTATCGCAGATTTACTCGCGCAGATCTTGTCCTGCGCTGCGCCGCGTGGTGGCTAAGCCTAATCCTTATTGATAAAGGTCCGTCAGTTGGTCGATATCCCTATCCAGGGGCGGCTGATTTAACTAGCCTGATAATAATAAGGCTACTATTAAGCAGCATAGCTGAAATTTTTGGTGTAACAAAACATGTATCACCCTGAAAGCCAAAAATAAAAATAACAAATTTAAAAATAATAAATTTCAATGATGTACAAATGGATACACGAAATAATGAATTTATTGCCATAGCGAAGGGTCAAATTCGATCCACGACGTAAAACAACCTTAAAATAACCTTAATAAACCGTACGTTATGATCTTCACCCATTTAATATCCGTTTAATTTTTCGCGCCTAGAATCCAGTCCACCAACCATAATGAGACTGCATTCATGAATACATTATTAATTACTGGCGCGACCGGATTTCTCGGTGGAGCAGTGTTAGAAAGCATTCTGAATAAAAAGAATGCGCCTAATCTATTACTGTTAGTTCGTGCAGATAATAGTGTAGCTGCCGTAGAGCGGGTAAAGGAAAATCTGCGAAAATTCAATATTAGCGAAGAGAGACTAACGCCCCTGACGCCAGGCAACATTCTGCTGGGGGATCTGGCCAATCCGCAGCCCTTTCTCGACGACCCGCGCCTGAATCAGGTTACCCACGTGCTCAACTGCGCTGCCGTCGCCTCATTTGGTAACAACCCGCTTATCTGGAAGGTCAACGTCGAAGGTACGCTGCAGTTTGCCCGGCGGATGGCTCAGGTCAGCCGCCTTGAGCGCTTTCTGCACGTCGGCACCGCGATGTCCTGCTCGCCAGATCCCGATTCTCTGGTAGCGGAAAGCACAGCGTTTCGTGAACGCGCTGCGCATCTGGTCGAGTACACGCACTCTAAATCAATGATTGAGCGTCTCATGCGGCAGGAATGCTCAACCCTACCGCTGGCGATCGCCCGTCCCTCTATTGTTGTTGGCCACACTCATCACGGCTGTCAGCCCTCCAGCAGTATTTTCTGGGTATTCAGCATGGGGCTGATGCTGCAAAAATTTATGTGTTCGATGGAAGACCGCATTGATGTGATCCCCGTCGATTACTGTGCCGATGCGCTGCTGATGCTGCTTGTCAGCCCGCTGGCGCGCGGAGAAGTGGTGCATATTTCTGCGGGGGAAGAAAACAGCGTAAGGTTTGCGGATATCGATAACGCAATGGCCTCCGCCCTCGAACAGGCGCCGGTCGGCGATAAATACGCGCAGGTCAGCTATGAAACGCTGGTCAAAATGCGTCGTGAGCTGAAGGCTATTTTTGGCCCCTGCAACGAACGGCTGATGCTAAAAGCCATGCGCCTTTACGGCGCCTTCGCCACGCTCAACGTACGATTCAGCAACGACAAGCTGCTCAGCATGGGTATGCCAAAACCGCCGCGCTTTACCGATTACATTGACCGCTGCGTACAGACCACGCGCGGGCTTTCTATCCCGCAGCAAATGGCGGTAGATTTTAAGTAGCCACTTTTGTAGAGATAAAAAAAGCCAGCCCGTAGGCTGGCTTTTTCATATCAGATTAAGACAGGCTTATGCCTGACCTTTGATCTCTTTACGACCGTTGTACGGCGCTTTTTCACCCAGCGCTTCTTCGATACGAATCAGCTGGTTGTATTTAGCAACGCGGTCAGAACGGCTCATAGAACCAGTTTTGATCTGGCCTGCAGCGGTACCAACAGCCAGGTCAGCAATGGTAGCGTCTTCAGTTTCGCCAGAACGGTGAGAGATAACGGCAGTGTAGCCAGCGTCTTTCGCCATTTTGATCGCAGCCAGAGTTTCGGTCAGAGAACCGATCTGGTTGAATTTGATCAGGATGGAGTTAACGATGCCTTTCTCGATACCTTCTTTCAGGATCTTGGTGTTGGTTACGAACAGATCGTCACCAACCAGCTGGATTTTGTCGCCCAGTACTTTAGTCTGGTATGCGAAACCGTCCCAATCAGATTCGTCCAGACCGTCTTCGATAGAAACGATCGGGTACTGTTTGGTCAGCTCTTCCAGGAAGTGAGTGAACTCTTCGGAAGTGAACGCTTTGTTGCCTTCGCCGGCCAGAACGTATTTACCGTCTTTGTAGAATTCAGAAGCCGCGCAGTCCATCGCCAGAGTGATGTCTTTGCCCAGCTCGTAGCCAGCGGCTTTAACGGCTTCAGCGATAACAGCCAGCGCTTCAGCGTTGGAACCCAGGTTCGGCGCGTAGCCACCTTCGTCACCAACAGCAGTGTTCATGCCTTTAGCTTTCAGAACTTTAGCCAGGTTGTGGAACACTTCAGAACCCATACGTACGGCTTCTTTCAGGGATTTAGCGCCTACCGGCTGAATCATAAATTCCTGGATGTCGACGTTGTTGTCAGCGTGCTCGCCGCCGTTGATGATGTTCATCATCGGAACCGGCATGGAGTATTTGCCCGGGGTGCCGTTCAGCTCAGCGATGTGCTCGTACAGCGGCTGACCTTTAGAAGCAGCGGCAGCTTTGGCGTTAGCCAGAGAGACGGCCAGGATAGCGTTCGCACCGAAGTTAGATTTGTTTTCAGTACCGTCCAGGTCGATCATGATTTTGTCGATGCCAGCCTGATCTTTGGCATCTTTGCCCAGGATTGCCTGAGCGATCGGGCCGTTTACCGCAGCAACAGCTTTCAGTACGCCTTTACCCATGAAACGGGACTTGTCGCCATCGCGCAGTTCCAGCGCTTCGCGGGAGCCAGTAGAAGCACCTGACGGAGCAGCTGCCATACCGACGAAACCACCTTCCAGGTGTACTTCGGCTTCAACAGTCGGGTTACCACGGGAGTCGATGATTTCACGACCGATGACTTTAACGATTTTGGACATTAGGTTTTCCTCAGTACAAGTTAAACTAAAACTCCAGACAAACAATGCACCCGGATGGGTGCATTGCCGTTCTAACTCTTTTACTTCGCCTGACGCTTCTGGTACTCGCCAGCGGCTTTCACAAAGCCGGCAAACAGCGGGTGACCATCACGCGGCGTCGAAGTAAACTCCGGATGGAACTGACAGGCGACGAACCACGGATGGTTAGGCACCTCGATGATCTCGACCAACTGATCATCCCCGGAACGGCCCGCAATGCGCAGGCCCGCATTTTCAATCGGCTTCAACAGCATGTTGTTGACTTCGTAGCGGTGACGATGGCGCTCAGTAATGGTTGGTTCGCCATACAGCTGGCGCACCAGGCTATCTTCAGCCAGCTGGCACTGCTGTGCGCCGAGGCGCATCGTGCCGCCGAGATCGCTCTTATCAGAGCGAACTTCGACATTACCGTCTTCATCACGCCATTCGGTAATCAGGGCCACGACCGGGTACTTACAGTCTGGCACAAATTCCGTTGAGTTGGCGTTTTCCATCCCCGCTACGTTGCGCGCAAACTCAATCAGCGCAACCTGCATACCCAGGCAAATACCCAGATATGGAATGTTGTTTTCACGCGCATAGCGCGCGGTAGCGATCTTACCTTCGACGCCGCGATAGCCGAAGCCGCCAGGAATCAGGATAGCGTCTAAATTCTTCAGAATTTCGACGCCGCGCGTTTCCACATCCTGCGAATCAATCAGCTTGATGTTGACGGTAACGCGATTTTTCAGACCGCCGTGTTTCAGCGCTTCAATCACTGATTTATAGGCATCCGGCAGTTCAATGTACTTGCCGACCATACCGATAGTGACTTCGCCTGCCGGGTTCGCTTCTTCGTAGATAACCTGTTCCCATTCGGCCAGGTTCGCTTCCGGACAGTTTAAGCTGAATCGTTTACAAATATAATCGTCCAGCCCCTGAGATTTCAACAGGCCCGGAATTTTATAAATGGAATCGACGTCTTTCATCGAAATAACGGCTTTTTCTGGCACATTGCAGAACAAAGCAATTTTGGCGCGTTCGTTCGCCGGAATGGCGCGATCGGAGCGGCAAACCAGAATGTCTGGCTGAATACCGATGGAGAGCAGCTCTTTTACGGAGTGCTGGGTCGGTTTGGTTTTGACTTCGCCCGCGGCGGCCATGTATGGCACCAGGGTCAAATGCATAAACAGGGCGTTTTCACGACCGATATCCACCGCCAGCTGCCGAATCGCTTCAAGGAACGGCAGCGACTCGATATCGCCTACGGTACCGCCGATTTCAACCAGCACCACATCATGACCTTCGCCGCCCGCCAGCACGCGCTCTTTAATCGCGTTGGTGATGTGCGGGATCACCTGCACGGTCGCGCCCAGATAGTCGCCACGACGCTCTTTGCGCAGGACATCAGAGTAGATACGGCCGGTGGTGAAGTTGTTGCGACGAGTCATCTTGGTGCGAATGAAGCGCTCGTAGTGACCTAAGTCCAGATCGGTTTCAGCGCCGTCTTCGGTAACGAACACTTCCCCGTGTTGGATTGGGCTCATGGTACCCGGATCGACGTTGATGTACGGATCCAGTTTCATCATGGTCACGTTAAGCCCACGGGCTTCAAGAATGGCTGCGAGGGAAGCTGCGGCAATGCCTTTACCCAGAGAGGATACGACCCCGCCGGTCACAAAAATATAGTTCGTTGTCATGCTGAACCTGAGAAGTTAGGTTTAAAAGACGATGGAATAACCAGGACGGGAAAGCAGTATACCCGATCATGACTGACGCCACAAACTTTCATTATCCCTCCTTTTCATCAGGCCCACACAAACGCGGGGAGTGAGAAAATAGCCGCTTTTGGCGAAATGTTTTTGACGTAAATCAAGCGCTTGTTATTTAAAAAATCACACAAATAGCGCTTGATCACGAAAACTCTTTAGAGATCAGTTTCCTGGCGTTTTACTTCCTGCCACACCTGCTCCATAGTATCGAGGTCGACGCCGGTCATTTCCAGGCCGCGCGCGGCGACAATCCGCTCAACTTCACGGAAGCGACGTTCAAATTTGAGATTGGCTTTTTGCAACGCAACCTCGGCTTTGACGCCTAAATGGCGGGATAAATTGACCGTTGCAAACAGCAGGTCGCCAACTTCCTCCTCCAGTTTAGCTTCATCCACCACGGCCTGCTGCGCTTCATGCATCACTTCATCTATTTCTTCATGAACTTTATCCAGCACCGGTCCGAGAGAGGTCCAGTCAAAACCCACCGCCGAGCAGCGTTTTTGGATTTTATGCGCGCGCATCAACGCCGGAAGGCTATGCGGAATATCGTCCAGCGCGGAGTGCTGGGACTTTTCCGCTCGCTCAGCGCTTTTGATCTGCTCCCAGCGGGCCAGCGCTTCGCTGCTGCTACCGGCGGAGGCATCGCCGAAAATATGTGGGTGGCGGCGCTCAAGCTTGTCGCTGATAGCGGCGCAGATATCGCTGAAATCAAAGCGCCCCTCTTCCTGCGCCATTTGAGCGTAGAAGACAACCTGGAACAGCAGATCGCCCAACTCGCCGCGCAAATCGTCAAAATCTTCGCGGGAGATGGCGTCGAGCACTTCATAGGTTTCTTCAAGCGTATAGGGAGCGATGGTGGCAAACGTCTGCTCTTTGTCCCACGGACAGCCGTTTTCCGGATCGCGTAGCCGCTGCATAATGCCGAGCAGCCGTTCCATCTCATTATTTGCCTTCATAGTTATTGATCCTGCACTTTTCATCATTTCAGTCACGCCATTCGCGTTTCGGTTTTGGCAAGCCGCCGCGTATTACAAAAACATAAACTATGCCGTGCAGCACGATAAATACCAACGCCAGCATGCGCACCGGGTCGTCAATATAGCGGATTTGCGACGAAAGCATGTTAAAAGGAAACTCCCCTTTCACCGTCACGCAAAGCTGCACAAACATGGCAAGGGCATTTGCAGCGCGGCATATCAGGTGTGAACTCAAGGATCCGTCTGGCGAATAAACGATAAAAAACAGCCAGATTTGCACAGCGATCAGCGTGAGGGATGAGAGGAGATAAAGAATAAAGAAACTTAAGCTCAAATCCATTGAAGCCTATCCAGTAAGCCAGCGCCCGTCGGGGAGCTCCATGGCTATCAGGGTAAAAACGCAGCTGTTAGCTGAGCTGCGTTTTTACCGTTTTCCTTTTACCCGCCGTGCAGGCGACGGGCGTCGATGACGTCCGGAACCTGATTCAGCTTGCCAAGTACCCGGCCCAGAACCTGCAGGTTGTAGATCTCAATGGTCATATCGATGGTTGCCATCTGCTGCTTCGTATCGCTGCGGCTGGCAACGCCCAGCACGTTGACCTTCTCATTGGCGAGAATAGTAGTGATATCGCGCAGCAGGCCGCTACGATCGTTGGCCTGGACCCGCACCACCAGCGAGTAGCCCGCCGAGTAGCTCTCTCCCCACACTGCGTCAACGATGCGCTCCGGAGCATGAGACTGTAGCTCCGCGAGCTGATCGCAATCCGCCCGGTGCACCGAGATCCCTCGGCCCTGGGTGATAAAGCCCACAATCTCGTCGCCGGGGATCGGCTGGCAGCAGCGCGCAATGTGGTGCATCAGATTGCCGACGCCTTCCACCACCACGCGACCATTGTCTTTGCTGCGATTCTGCGGAGTATAGGTTTTCTGCTGCAGCTGCTTAAGTGCTGCCGCATCCTGCTCCGCCGCGCTGGGCTTATTAAACTGCGCCTGCAGGAAATTAACCATCTGGTTGAGGCGAATATCGCCGCCGCCAATCGCCGCCAGCAGTTCGTCCTGCTCATTAAAGTTGTAGCGCGGCAGCAGATACTTTTCCGCATCCTTCAGGCTGATGCCCAGATGCTCCAGCTCATCATCGAGGATCTGCCGTCCGGCAAGAATATTCTTGTCGCGATCCTGCTTGCGGAACCAGGCATGAATTTTAGAACGCCCGCGGCTGGTAGTGACGTAGCCAAGGTTCGGATTCAGCCAGTCACGGCTTGGGTTAGGCTGCTTTTGAGTGATGATTTCAATCTGGTCGCCCATCTGCAGCTGATAGGTGAACGGCACAATACGTCCGCTGATTTTCGCCCCGATGCAGCGGTGACCGACATCGCTGTGAATATGGTAGGCAAAATCGAGCGGAGTCGAACCCGAAGGTAAATCCACTACGTCACCCTTCGGCGTAAAGACATAAACCCGGTCGTCAAAGACCTGGCTACGCACTTCATCCAGCATCTCGCCGGAATCGGCCATCTCTTCCTGCCAGGCGATCAGTTTACGCAGCCATGCAATGCGATCTTCATAGCCGCGTCCGCCGCTGGCCCCCGCGCTGGCGCCCTCTTTGTACTTCCAGTGCGCAGCCACGCCCAGCTCGGCATCTTCATGCATCTGGCGGGTACGGATCTGAATTTCGATCGTCTTGCCGCCGGGACCAAGCACGACGGTATGAATGGACTGGTAGCCATTGGGCTTAGGGTTGGCGACGTAATCATCAAACTCATCCGGCAGATGGCGGTAGTGAGTATGCACTATCCCCAGCGCGGCATAGCAGTCCTGCAGGCGCTCGGCGACAATCCGCACCGCCCGCACGTCAAACAGCTCGTCGAAAGCGAGATGTTTTTTCTGCATTTTGCGCCAGATGCTATAGATATGCTTAGGACGACCGTAAACCTCAGCCTTGACGCCCTCAGTTTTCATTTCCGTGCGTAAGTGGCTGACGAACTCGTCAATGTAATGTTCACGATCGATGCGCCGCTCGTGCAACAGCTTAGCGATGCGTTTATATTCCGCCGGGTGCAGATAGCGGAAGCAGTAATCTTCAAGCTCCCACTTAAGCTGGCCGATCCCCAGACGGTTGGCCAGCGGCGCGTAAATATTGGTGCACTCTTTCGCCGCCAGCACGCGCTCATCTTCCGGCGCATCTTTCACTTCACGCAGATGGGCAATACGCTCGGCGATTTTAATCACCACGCAGCGGAAGTCATCAACCATCGCCAGCAGCATGCGGCGAATGTTGTCCACCTGTTCAGAGGAGACCGAATCCGTATGGGTGGCTTTAAGCTGACGTATCGCGGCCATATCCCGCACGCCGTGGATCAGGGTGACGACGGATTTCCCGACGCTCTCCTGCATGATTTCTTCGCTGACGACGTTGCCATCCGCCAGCGGGAATAGCATCGCCGCTCGCAGCGTATCGATGTCCATACTGAGCATGGAGAGAATTTCTACCATCTCCACGCCGCGCCATAGCAGGAGATCGGCCTGCGGGTGTCCCTGCGTTTTCTCTCGACAATAATCCCAGGTTTCGGCTAAGCGTTCACACGACTGCTGGCTGGAAATTCCCAGACTCGCGATCCATTTCTTCGGGTCAAATTCACCAGCTTTATTTAAATGTGCACTTCTTACCGCAACCATTGTCCTCTCCTTAAGGGACCGCCTGCCGAAGTCGGCAAGCCTCAACTTTTACACTTCATCCTTCAAACCGCATCAACGTTGGCGTTCGTCTTTTATCTCAGTCGCCTGCGCCTGTGGATGCCGCTGCACTGCGATTTGAATGATTCTTGTGCTCAAACAACACCATTGATTCCAGATGACCGGTATGCGGGAACATATCCAGCATCGCCAGGCGTTGAATGGTATATCCCGCCTGCAATAAAACGTCGCTATCGCGCGCCAGAGTCGCCGGATTACAAGAAACATACACCACCCGACGCGGCGCTAATTTAATTATATGTAACATAACGCCCGCCGCACCGGCGCGCGCCGGGTCGAGCAGAACTTTATCAAAACCGTGCTTCGCCCACGCCTGGCGGGTGACGTCCTCTTCAAGATTTTCATGAAAGAACGTCACATTATGCAACGCGTTCAGCGCCGCGTTTTCTTGCCCCTTCGCCACCAGCGCCGGAACACCTTCAACCCCCACGACCTGCGCCGCGCGCTTTGCCAGCGGCAGGGTAAAGTTGCCCATGCCGCAAAAGAGATCCAGCACGCGATCCTGAGGCTGGATATCCAGCCATTCCAGCGCCGTATGCACCATGAGCTGGTTTACGCCGTCGTTGACCTGAATAAAGTCGCGCGGACTGAACACTAAGCGTAGACCGTCGGACGTATACCAGGGCGCTTCCCCGCGAATCTGTTCCAGTATCTCGCTTTGCGGGGCGAGATACAGTGAAAGACCGTGAGATTGCGAAAAACGTTCCAGCTTTTCTTTATCTGCAGCCGGAAGGGCCGCGGTATGGCGTAAAACCATCAGCGGGCCGTTGTCAGCCTGCACCAGCTCCACGTGGCCAAGCTGACGCAGCGATTGCAATCCGCTGAGACATTCTCGTACCGCGGGCAGTAGCGCACCAAGAGTGGGCACCAAAACAGGGCACTGCACCACATCAACAATTTCGCTGGAGTTGGCCTTCCGGAAGCCTATCTGTAATTGTTGGGTCTTTGGCTGATAATTCAAGCTCAGACGCGCCCGGCGGCGATAGCCCCACGGCGAAGCGGCTATAATGTCATCAACCTCGCGCTTCATTAACCGCGCGAGGGCGGCGCGTTTGCTCTGCTGCTGCAGCTCAACGCTGGCGTGCTGCTGCTGACATCCGCCGCAGATACCAAAATGCGGACAGCGCGGCGCCTGCCGCTGCGGGCTGTCGCTAAGACGGCGTTTAACCTGCGCGCGGGCATACTGTTTTTTATCCTCGACCAGGACCACTTCGGCCTGCTCCTGCGGTAATAAACCGCTAACAAACAGCGCCTTACCCTGGTGACGCGCAACGCCCTGCCCAAAGGGATCAAGGTCATTTACTGTAACGGTTATGATCTGGCGCGTCGTCACACGCCGTTTTGCAGAGTAGAATTGCGCCATCGTAGAGATTTGTCTCAATTAAATATACTGACTCTATACACGAGTTCTTTCAGGGTGAGCCAGCGTAACCAATGCCTCAGCAGCCTGTAAGGATGATGTATATATTCTCCCATAATGGAACCGCATGACCAACTACAGCCTTCGTGCCCGCATGATGATTCTTATTCTGGCGCCAACCGTTCTGATCGGTCTGCTGCTCAGTATATTCTTCGTCGCACACCGCTATAACGACCTACAGCGCCAGCTGGAAGATGCCGGAGCCAGTATCATCGAACCGCTGGCGGTCTCCAGTGAATATGGCATGAATTTGCAAAACCGCGAGTCAATCGGGCAGCTGATCAGCGTGCTGCATCGCCGCCATTCCGATATTGTGCGCGCCATTTCCATCTATGACTCGCACAACAGGCTGTTTGTCACCTCCAACTTTCAGCTCGATCCCGGCGAACTTCAGCTACCAAAAGGGGCGCCTTTTCCCCGCCGTTTAAGCGTGATTCGTCACGGCGATTTGATGATTTTGCGCACCCCAATTATTTCAGAAAGCTATTCACCGGATGAATCACCGGGAAGCGATGCCAAGATGCCGGACAATATGCTGGGCTACGTGGCGCTGGAGCTGGATCTCAAATCGGTGCGGCTGCAGCAGTACAAAGAGATCTTCATCTCCAGCGTGATGATGCTGTTCTGCATCGGCATCGCGCTGATCTTTGGCTGGCGACTGATGCGCGACGTGACCGGGCCGATTCGCAACATGGTGAATACCGTTGACCGCATCCGCCGGGGCCAGCTTGATAGCCGCGTGGAAGGTTTTATGCTCGGCGAACTGGATATGCTGAAAAACGGGATCAACTCCATGGCGATGTCGTTGGCGGCGTATCATGAAGAGATGCAGCATAACGTCGATCAGGCCACCTCCGACCTGCGTGAAACGCTTGAACAGATGGAAATCCAGAACGTTGAGCTGGACCTGGCGAAAAAACGCGCGCAGGAAGCGGCGCGAATCAAATCCGAATTCCTCGCCAATATGTCCCACGAGCTGCGCACTCCGCTTAACGGCGTCATTGGCTTTACCCGCCTGACGCTGAAAACCGATTTAAATACCACCCAGCGCGATCATCTGACCACCATTGAGCGTTCAGCGAACAATCTGCTGGCCATCATTAATGATGTTCTGGACTTCTCTAAGCTCGAAGCCGGGAAGCTCATTCTGGAGAGCATTCCGTTCCTGCTGCGAAATTCGCTCGACGAGGTGGTCACGCTGTTGGCGCATTCGGCGCACGATAAGGGGCTGGAGCTGACCCTGAACATCAAAAACGATGTGCCGGATAACGTGATTGGCGACCCGCTGCGCCTGCAGCAAATTATTACTAACCTGATGGGCAACGCCATTAAATTCACCGAACATGGCAACATTGACGTGCTGGTGGAACAGCGCGCTATCAGCAATTCAAGAGTGCAAATCGAAGTTCAGATCCACGATACCGGCATCGGTATTCCCGAGCGCGACCAGTCGCGTCTGTTTCAGGCTTTCCGCCAGGCAGACGCCAGTATTTCCCGTCGCCACGGCGGAACCGGGCTGGGGCTGGTTATCACCCAGCGGCTGGTAAAAGAGATGGGCGGCGATATTTCCTTCCATAGCCAGCCTAATCGCGGCTCGACGTTCTGGTTCCATATCAGCCTCGATCTCAACCCTAACGCGGTACCCGACAGCGTACCGACCCAATGTCTGGCGGGTAAAAAGCTGGCCTACATTGAGGCTAACGCAGCGGCGGCGCAGTGCACCATGGAGCTGCTGGCGACAACGCCGCTGGAGGTGGTCTACAGTCCGACGATGACTGCCCTACCGGATGCCCATTACGATATCCTGCTGGCGGGCATTCCGGTGTCGATACGCGATCTGAACCAGCATCGCGATAAGCTGGCCAGAGCCCGTAAGCTTGCCGATCATCTGCTGCTGGCGCTACCGTGCCACGCCCAGGTGAGCGCCGAAACGCTTAAACACGACGGTATCGCAGCCTGTCTGCTTAAGCCTCTGACCTCAACGCGCTTGCTTCCGGCGCTGACGGCCACCTGCCAGACCCAGCCGACGCTCCTGCTGCCGCGCTCCGGTAGTACAAAGCTGCCCATGACGGTAATGGCCGTCGATGACAATCCGGCGAATCTTAAGCTCATCGGCGCTCTGCTTGAAGATTTAGTCCAGCATGTCATCCTCTGCGACAGCGGCCAGAACGCCGTCGAACGAGCCAGAGAAATGCAGCAGGATCTGATTCTGATGGATATTCAAATGCCGGAAATGGACGGCATCCGCGCCTGCGAATTGATCCATCAGCTCCCTCATCAACAGCAAACGCCGGTGATCGCCGTGACGGCCCATGCTCTGGAAGGGCAGCGAGAGAAATTGCTCAGCGCGGGGATGAACGATTATCTGGCGAAGCCCATTGAGGAAGATAAGCTCTACAATCTGCTGCTGCGCTACCAGCCGGGACAGGCCGCTGCGCCGCAGGCCGCGGCGGAGCCGGTTGACCTACCGGTTAACCATGACATCACCCTCGACTGGCAGCTGGCGCTACGCCAGGCGGCGATGAAACCGGATCTGGCGCGGGAAATGCTGCAGATGCTGCTCGCTTTTATGCCGGAAGTGCGTAACAAGGTGGAAGAACAGCTGGTGGGAGAGCAGCCGGAAGGCCTGCTGGATCTCATTCATAAGCTGCACGGCAGCTGTAGCTACAGCGGTGTGCCGCGCCTGAAGAAACTCTGCCACACTCTCGAGAGCCAGCTGCGCGCGGGCACCGCCGCCGAGGAGCTGGAGCCGGAGCTTCTGGAACTGCTGGATGAAATGGACAACGTCGCGCGGGAAGCCTGTAAGCTGCAGGGAATCTAAAACGCCTGCCCCGGCTCGCGCACTGCGACCGGGGGAGAATCTATAATACCTGGCCCATTTTCAGCACGGCGGCGACGTTTCTCGCCGTCATGCGCACATTTTCGGCGGCATTTTCCAGCGCCTCATCCAGGGTGCAAATGGAATAAATAACGCTGAATACCGCATCCAGCCCGTGCTCATGGACTACGCCGACGTCCGCCGTCAGGCTCCCGGCAATCGCGATAACCGGCAGATTATAGCGTTTTGCCACCCGCGCCACGCCAACCGGCACTTTGCCGTGAATCGTCTGGCTGTCGATGCGCCCTTCGCCGGTGATCACCAGATCCGCATCCGCCACGATATCGGCAAGATGCAAAGCGTCGGTCACGATCTCAATGCCCGGCCGCAGCTTAGCCCCGCAAAAGGCATACAGGCCCGCGCCCATGCCGCCCGCCGCGCCGCCGCCTTCAAGATGCAACACATCAAGCTCTAAGTCGCGATGGATAATCTCAGCAAAATGGGCCAGCGCCTTATCGAGGCTGGCGATCATCTCCGCCGTCGCCCCTTTCTGCGGGCCAAATACTGCCGTCGCGCCCTGCGGGCCCGTCAGCGGATTGGTGACATCGCAAGCGACGTCAATGCGGCATCCGGCGAGGCGCTTATCTAACTCGCTCACGTCGATGCGCACGAGGCTCTCCAGCGCTTGTCCGCCGGCGCCAATCTGCTGGTTATCCCGGGTCAGCAGTTTCGCCCCCAGCGCCTGCACCATCCCGGCGCCGCCATCGTTAGTCGCGCTGCCGCCGATGCCGATAATAATTTGCCTGACGCCCGCGTCCAGCGCATGGCGAATCAGCTCGCCGGTACCCCATGAAGTCGTCAGAAGAGGGTTACGTCGCGCCGGCGGTACGCTCTCCAGACCGCTTGCCGCCGCCATTTCAATAAACGCGCACTGCTTATCGCCCGAAAGACCAAAAAAAGCCTCTACGGGCTCGCCGAGCGGACCGGTGACGGTGACCGCTATCCGGCATCCCTGGGTCGCGGCAACCATGGCTTCAACGGTTCCTTCGCCACCGTCGGCGACCGGCAGTTTGACGTACTCCGCATCGGAATAAACTTCCCGAAAACCTTGCTCTATCGCGGTTGCAACATCCAGCGCACTCAGGCTCTCCTTGTATGAATCCGGTGCGATCACTATCTTCATATGCTGTCCTTAAAATGAACGATTACCCGACGCCGTGCAGGAAACCGGCCCCCGAAGGGACCGGCATCTCCTTAGCGCACCATGCACGGACGCTTGTTATCAAACGTCCAGTTCGGGATCAAATACTGCATTCCCATCGCATCATCGCGCGCGCCCAGACCGTGTTTCTGATACAGCTCATGGGCTTTCATCACCTGATCCATATCGAGCTCCACGCCCAGCCCCGGTTTCGCCGGTACCTGTACCATCCCGCCTTTAATTTCAAACGGTTCTTTGGTCAGGCGCTGGTTGCCTTCCTGCCAGATCCAGTGCGTATCAATAGCGGTAATTTTACCCGGCGCGGCTGCCGCCACGTGGGTAAACATCGCCAGCGAGATATCAAAGTGGTTGTTAGAGTGCGAGCCCCAGGTCAGGCCGAACTCGTGGCACATCTGCGCCACGCGGACGGAGCCCTGCATGGTCCAGAAGTGCGGATCCGCCAGCGGAATATCCACGGACTGCAGCGACAGCGTGTGGCCCATCTGACGCCAGTCGGTCGCGATCATATTGGTCGCCGTCGGCAGACCGGTGGCGCGGCGGAACTCCGCCATCACTTCACGCCCGGAGAAGCCCTGCTCGGCGCCGCACGGATCTTCCGCATAGGCCAGAGATCCTTTCAGGTATTTACCAATTTTGATCGCTTCATCCAGCGACCACGCGCCGTTCGGATCGAGGGTCACGCGCGCCTGCGGGAAGCGCTTAGCCAGCGCGACGATAGACTCTGCTTCCTCTTCCCCGGCCAGTACGCCGCCTTTCAGTTTAAAATCGTTAAAACCATATTTCTCATATGCGGCTTCCGCCAGACGCACCACCGCATCCGGGGTCATCGCCTCATCATGACGCAGGCGATACCAGTCGCACGGGTCATCCGGCTGGCTCTGATAAGGCAGCGGTGTAGCTTTACGATTGCCGACGAAGAACAGATAGCCCAGCATTTCCACTTCGCTGCGCTGCTGTCCATCGCCCAGCAGAGACGCCACGTTCACGCCCAGATGCTGGCCCAGCAGGTCAAGCATCGCCGCTTCGATCCCGGTCACTACGTGAATTGTGGTACGCAGATCGAAGGTCTGCAAACCGCGTCCGCCGGCATCCCGATCGGCGAAAGTATTGCGTACGGCGGTCAGCACGTTTTTATATTCACCCAGCGTTTTACCGACCACCAGCGGGATCGCGTCCTCAAGGGTCTTGCGGATTTTCTCTCCGCCGGGAATTTCGCCGACGCCGGTATGGCCGGAATTATCTTTGATTACCACGATATTACGCGTGAAGAACGGGGCGTGCGCGCCGCTCAGGTTCATCAGCATGCTGTCGTGACCCGCGACCGGAATGACCTGCATAGAAGAAACAACGGGGGTCGAAAATTGTGCGCTCATAATTTAGTCCTTATTCAAATCAGTGACGGCCGAAAACGGGGCGTTTACGGTCAAAAGTCCATCCGGGGATCAGGTACTGCATTGGGCCTGCGTCATTACGCGCGCCGCCGGGCAGCTTTTTATACGCCTCATGCGCTTTCTGCACCTGATCCCAGTCCAGCTCGACGCCGAGTCCAGGCGCGTCCGGAACAGCAATTTTTCCGTGCTTAATCTCCAGCGGATTTTTGGTCAGGCGGCAATCTCCCTCCTGCCAAATCCAGTGGGTATCGATGGCCGTGGGGTTACCCGGCGCCGCTGCGCCGACGTGGGTGAACATGGCCAGTGAAATATCAAAGTGGTTATTGGAATGGCAGCCCCAGGTCAGACCCCAGTCATCGCACAGCTGCGCCACGCGCACCGCGCCGGAAAGGGTCCAGAAGTGCGGATCGGCCAGCGGAATATCCACGGCATTCAGCATCACCGCGTGGCCCATTTCGCGCCAGTTAGTGGCGATCATATTGGTTGCCACCGGCAGACCCGTGGCGCGGCGAAACTCCGCCATCACTTCACGGCCAGAGAAGCCCTGTTCGGCGCCGCAGGGGTCTTCCGCGTAGGTCAGCACCTCGTTCAGCCCTTTACACAGGGCGATGGCTTCATCCAGCAGCCAGGCGCCGTTGGGATCAACCGTAATACGCGCATCGGGAAAACGCTTTTTCAACGCGCGGGCGGTTTCGATCTCCTGCTCGCCGGGCAGCACGCCGCCTTTCAGTTTAAAATCTTTAAAGCCGTAGCGGTCCTGTGAGGCCTCCGCCAGGCGCACCACCGCCTCGCTGTTCAGCGCTTCCTGATGGCGTAGACGATACCACTCATGGTTGCCTGGCGTGCTTTCCAGATAGGGCAGATCGGTTTTGGTGCGATCGCCCACGTAGAACAGATAGCCCAGCACGGTCACCTCATCGCGCTGCTTGCCCGGCCCCAGCAGCTCGCAAACCGGCACGTTGAGCGCCTTGCCCAGCAGATCCAGCAGCGCAGCCTCCAGCGCCGCCACCGCGTTCACCCGCAGCTCGAATGTCCAGGCGCCTTTACCAAAAGTATCAAAGTCCGCGGCCTGGTTGCCTTTATGCACCTGCTGAACCACTTTGTTCAGGCGGGCGACTTCCTGGCCTAATACCGTCGGGATGGCATCCACCAGCGTCTGATAAATCACTTCGCCGCCCGGTGCTTCGCCGACCCCGGTATTGCCGGCGTTATCGGTCAGCACCACAATATTGCGGGTAAAGTACGCATTATGCGCGCCGCCGATGTTAAGCAGCATACTGTCCTGCCCGGCCACCGGGATAACCTTCATATCGGTGATAATAGGGCTCGATTGCGTTGTCATGATGATTTTCCTGCGACAGGTTTCAGTTCGATACGTTTAATATCGCCCACCAGTACCAGATAGCTCAGCACCGCCACCAGCGCATGAACGCCCACATAAATCAGCGCGCCGTTAAACGAACCGGTGGTGCCAACGATGTAGCCGATAGCAATGGGCGTCACGATACCGGAGATATTGCCGAACATGTTGAACAGACCGCCGCTCAGGCCGCTGATCTCTTTCGGCGCCGTATCCGCCATAACCGCCCAGCCCAGCGCACCGATGCCTTTACCGAAGAAGGCCAGCGCCATGAAGCCGATAATCATCCACTCCACGTTGACGTAGTTACAGAACACCATCACCATCGACAGCAGCATCCCCATGACGATAGGCGTTTTACGTGCGATGTTCAGCGAGCCGGTACGACGCATCAGCCAGTCGGAAATAATCCCGCCGAGAACCCCGCCCGCGAAACCGCAGATCGCCGGAACCGACGCGACAAAACCGGCCTTCAGGATCGACATGCCGCGCGCCTGCACCAGATAAACCGGGAACCAGGTGATAAAGAAATAGGTCAAAGCGTTAATGCAGTACTGGCCGATATAGACGCCAATCATCATGCGAGAACCCAGCAGCTGCTTGATTTGCCCCCATTTTACGCTAAACGGCACCTTAGCTTTGGCCGCCGCCTGATCCATATTGATCAGCGCGCCGCCTGCGGCGATGTAATCGAGCTCTTTTTGGTTTACACCCGGATGCTGGTTAGGTTCATGAATCACCTTCAGCCAGACAAAGCTGATGATAATGCCGAGACCGCCCATAAAGAAGAACACGTGCGACCAGCCCACCTCATGCGTCAGCCAACCCATGATCGGCGCAAAAATAACGGTGGCAAAATATTGCGCGGAGTTAAAGATAGCCACCGCCGTGCCCCTCTCCTGCGCCGGGAACCACGCCGCGACGATCCGGCTGTTGCCGGGGAAGGAAGGCGCTTCGGCCAGGCCGACAAGAAAACGCAGGGTGAACAGCGCGACGATAATGCCGAAGCCGCTAAAAATATCGACGAAACCCTGCAGCAGGGTAAACATGGACCAGATAAAAATGGACCAGAAGTAGACGCGTTTAGAACCGAAGCGGTCAAGCAGCCAGCCGCCCGGGATCTGGCCGATCACGTAGGCCCAGGAGAACGCGGAAAAGACGTAGCCCATGCCAACGGCATCAAGACCAATATCTTTGGCCATCTCCGAACCGGCAATGGATAAGGTGGCGCGGTCGCCGTAGTTGAAGGATGTGACGATAAACAACATCACCACTATCCAGTAGCGAGCATTGGTGCGCTTTTCCGCGCCGCCTGCCGCCTGACTTAATGAACTCATTGTTGCACTCCTGAATCATAGCGTTAGCTACGTTCATTCTGAACAGCACAACCTGTAGGGTACTCAGAATGACGTGTTAGTGTTTTTCATAATTTTCGTTATATCTGGCACTGCATTTTTAACTGGCAGGAAAAGTATAAAAAGAGGGGCTGACGGGCTCACCGTGCAAATACACAGCTTTCGCCGCCTGAGTAAATCTGATTTATGGCTTATGCCTAATGAGATGGGGGATGGTTCACGGAAATGAAAAGCCGCGCCCGTTCATAGACGCAAAGCGCGGTGCAAAAGACAGGAGTGTGAATCAACTCTCTTGACCCCGTGAAATAGCCCGGTAAAGACCATGGCATTACACAGGTTTTAAGGCAAATGCCCGAAGCCGTGCGCCTGAAGAATTGCTACGATGATTTTGGCCGTTTATCTGGCCACTGGCATTTAACATCAGTAAAGAAAGGGGCGCCCTCTAGTGTAGGGAGAGGGCGAAACTTTTAGGAGCTGTGCCGCCAGGGTATTAGCCAAACAGTCTGAGCACCGCCCGAGGGCAAAATGGCAAACAAAATAGCCCTGATGGAATTAGGTTGTTAATCAAGCAGCGACGCCCACTGCGCTACCCATGGGTTAGCAACGCTTTCAGGTTCCGGATCTTCGCTGGCATCGATCGTCAGCATATCGCCAACGCGCGTGCCGCCCTGTTCCTGCAATAACGCATCAAACTTCAAACCGCCGCCGCAGAAGTTAGCGTAGGTGCTATCGCCCAGGGCAATAATTCCATAGCGCAAATGCGGCTGATACATATCTTTGATGCCTTCGTATAAAGGCACAATGCTGTCCGGTAAATCGCCCTGCCCGGTGGTCGATGTCACCACCAGCGCATATTTTCCGGTATACGACTCCCAGTCTTTGACTTCGGGATCTTCAAAGACTTTCGCCTGATGCCCCAGTCCGCTCAAAATAGCCTGCGCCTCTTCGGCGACCAGGAGCGAATTTCCATACATCGTACCGACAAAAATTCCGACTTCTGCCATGACTATCTCCCTGAAGTGACCTGTATCTCTTCATCCTGACCGCAGTCGTCGGCAAACTCAACCCTTTCATTTAACGGGAGAAGGCCGCGCCAGCCAAACTGCGACAGCGCGCGCATCCAGACGTCGTCAAGGCCAGCGCGAATAACCAGCGGTACACCGGTAAAAGGATGCGTTAACGATAGCTGGCTGGCATGAAGCATTAGCCGATCGCAGCCAAAGTGTTCGGCCGCGCTGCGATTCTGCCGCAGATCGCCGTGTTTACTGTCGCCGATAATCGGATGGCGAAGATGGGCAAGATGACGGCGCAGCTGGTGCTTACGTCCGGTTTTCGGTTCCAGCTCCACCAGGCTATAGCGGGTGGTAGGATAACGTCCGGTCGCCACCGGCATTTCTATCGTCGCCAGGCCGCGATAATGGGTGACCGCCGGCTGCGGATCTTTATTTTCGCGGGCGAACTTATCGGCAATTTTATCCAGCTCCTCAACCAGAGGATAATCAAGCTCCGCTTCTTCGCTCAACCAGCCGCGGGCTATCGCATGATAGCGTTTCTGCATTTGATGCTGCTCGAACTGCTGCGACAACAGTCTTCCCGCTTCGCTCGACAGTCCCATTAGCAGCACGCCGGAAGTCGGCCTGTCGAGGCGGTGAGCGGTGAACACGTGCTGGCCTATCTGGTCGCGCACGGTCTGCATCACCACCACTTTTTCATCACGATCCAGCCAGCTACGATGCACCAGCCAGCCCGAAGGCTTGTTCACCGCTACCAGCCACGGGTCCTGATATAAAATCTCCAGCATCAGGCGTCGCCGCCGGCAAACAGCGCATCCAGCAGAAGCAGCTCGGTAAGCACCCGCTCGCGCACGGGATGAGCATTATCCAGGGCCATCTCATAGTAGGGGGCAACGGCGAAATTTTGCGGCAGCGGCATGCCGCTTTCCAGAAGCTGATGCATGCGCGGTATTAATACCCACTGCAGCCATTCAAGCGGCTCCATGGTGTCGAGGCAAAACGGCTGTTCGCTGGCAAACGCGCGGCTGTCGGGAGCGCTATCCTGCCAGTGTTCCGTTTCGCGCAGCAGCGCTTCAATGGCGAGCAGGCGCTCGCGCACGCGATGGTCAAGAGTCATGGGAAACCTCGATGAGTTGAAAACCGGCGCAGAATAGCAAATTCAGAAGAGAAATAAAAAAAGGGAGCACTGTATAAACAGTGCTCCCGGTTCGTTTTGCAGCAATCCAGCTACATTGGTGCTCCCTGCTCGTCCTTGAAAACTTTTCCTGAGGTCTCCTGACCATGTTCATCCGTAAACTGTTGCATCCTGCTTTCACACCACCCCGATGTGAAATAACTCATCCGTAAGTCTATCCCGATCTTCCTGATCCACCGGGCATCCTGACCGGCTCTCTTTCTCCTTCCTGGAGGTGTCCTTTACGCAATCCTGCGCTATCCTGTGCTTCATCCTGAAGCCTGTCCTTGCGACGCCGTCCTGGCGGGTCCTCTCGAAGCGTCATCATCCTGATGTTCACTTCATTTATCGACTCCCTGTCGACGTGTATAGAATCCCTGATTCCGCCCCGTCTTACAACCCTTGTTAAGACAATATCTTAAGATTTATCGTCTTCATGATGAATCATAAAACCATTAACCATTTGAAATTAATGTATTTTATTGAAATAGTATTTGCAGGGGATCGCCTCAAATGATGACGATCTCTTACAGGTCTTGTAAGAGATCTCTCACAAAAGCTCAGGAACTTTAGATTACAGAACGGGCTTAAGGGAATTAAGGAAACTCGCAAGCGAGGGAGAAAGGGTCGTACGTTTACGGGTCCCGAGCGTTTCTTTGATCACTTCGCCGCTCATATTACAGACCGAAATGACGTCCAGTTCGCTGTCCAGCGTGGCGATAAACAGCGTGGGAGACAGCTTCAAACGCTTTTGCACCAGCAGATGGCCAATCAGATTTTCCTGCACCCGCTGGAAGTCGTCCGGACTCCAGGTTTGCAGCAGCGTCATGCTCTCATCGGCAAAACGTGCCTGCATATCGCCGGCAAACTGAGTGGTATAATAAGCATGAAGCGGTTGTTGTACCACAATCTCCAGCGCCCGTTCAACCGCGTTAATGTTTTGTTCTAAAGAAAACGGCTGCGGCTGCCAGAAAACGCCATCATCATCCGTGGCGCTGATGCACGGCGACGGAATGCCGTAAAGCTCTTCGCTACGCGGCAGGCTGGAGCGCTGCTGCTGCCACGCCTCACAATAACGTTGGGTAAATGCTTGTAGCGCTTCTGCGGTTTGCTGATCCACCGGTTTCTCTCTTCACGTTAGACAGGATACACTTGGCATATAGTGTAACCGCTTTAACTATGGTGAAACATGTCTTCTTACGATAACCACCAGGCGCTCGCCGGCCTGACGCTCGGTAAATCAACCGATTACCGCGATACTTACGACGCCAGCCTGCTTCAGGGCGTACCGCGCAGCCTGAACCGCGATCCGCTGGGCCTGCACGCCGATAGCCTGCCGTTTCACGGCGCCGATATCTGGACGCTGTATGAACTCTCCTGGCTGAATGCGAAAGGCCTGCCGCAGGTTGCCGTGGGCCACGTTGAGCTCAGCGACACGACCGTGAATCTGGTGGAATCAAAAAGCTTTAAGCTCTATCTCAATAGCTTTAACCAGACGCGTTTTGCCGACTGGCAGGAGGTCGAGGCGACGCTGGCGCGCGATCTCAGCGCCTGTGCGCAAGGGGAAGTCAAGGTGTCGCTGTATCGCCTCGATGAACTCGAAGGCCAGCCGGTGGCGCATCTGCACGGCACCTGTATTGACGATCAGGATATTGAAATTGATAACTATCAGTTCAGCGCTGATTACCTGCAGGATGCCGCTGGCGGTAAAGTGGTTGAAGAGACGCTGGTCAGCCATTTACTGAAATCCAACTGCCTGATTACCCACCAGCCCGACTGGGGTTCGGTACAGATCCGCTATCGCGGGGCAAAAATCGATCGCGAAAAGCTGCTGCGCTATCTGGTTTCGTTCCGCCATCACAACGAATTCCACGAACAGTGCGTAGAGCGCATCTTCAGCGATATTCAGCGTTTCTGCCAGCCGGAAGCCCTTTCCGTTTATGCGCGCTATACGCGGCGCGGCGGCCTGGACATCAACCCGTGGCGCAGCAACACCGATTTTGTTCCGGCCATCGGCCGCCTCGCTCGCCAATAGTAAACATTTTCACAATTTGCGTGCGTTAACCCGCGCGCAAGGTTGTGAAAACGCCATCAGCAGGGCTATTGTAATCACAGGAAGACGATAATCGTCCTGTAAGGAGTTCACTTGATTACACATGTTAGCCCGCTTGGTTCAATGGATATGCTGTCGCAGCTGGAAGTGGATATGCTTAAACGCACCGCCAGCAGTGACCTGTATCAACTCTTTCGTAACTGCTCGCTTGCTGTGCTCAACTCGGGGAGCCTGACCGATAACAGCAAGGAGCTCCTGTCTCGTTTTGAAAACTTCGATATTAACGTGCTGCGTCGCGAACGCGGCGTGAAGCTGGAACTGATTAACCCGCCGGAAGATGCTTTCGTTGACGGGCGTATTATCCGTTCCCTGCAGGCCAACCTGTTTGCCGTACTGCGCGATATCCTGTTTGTCTACGGCCAGATCCATAACACCGTCCGCTTCCCGAATCTCGATCTTGAAAGCTCGGTGCATATCACCAACCTGGTGTTCTCTATTTTGCGCAACGCCCGCGCCCTGCACGTCGGCGAAGCGCCAAATATGATTGTCTGCTGGGGCGGCCACTCGATTAACGAAAACGAATATCTCTACGCTCGCCGCGTCGGCACTCAGCTGGGCCTGCGTGAGCTGAATATCTGTACCGGCTGCGGGCCGGGCGCCATGGAAGCGCCGATGAAAGGCGCAGCCGTCGGCCACGCGCAGCAGCGCTACAGAGACAGCCGCTTTATCGGCATGACCGAGCCGTCCATTATCGCCGCCGAGCCGCCTAACCCGCTGGTCAACGAGCTGATCATCATGCCGGATATCGAGAAACGTCTGGAAGCCTTCGTGCGCATCGCTCACGGCATTATCATCTTCCCGGGCGGCGTAGGTACAGCGGAAGAGCTGCTCTATCTGCTGGGCATTTTGATGCATCCGTCGAACAAGTCGCAGGTTCTGCCGCTGATTCTTACCGGGCCAAAAGAGAGCGCCGATTATTTCCGCGTGCTGGATGAGTTTATCGTCCATACGCTGGGCGAATCCGCCCGTCGCCACTATCGCATTATCGTTGACGACGCCGCTGAAGTAGCCCGCCAGATGAAAAAAGCAATGCCGATGGTGAAAGAGAATCGTCGCGAGACCGGCGATGCTTACAGCTTCAACTGGTCGATGCGCATTGCTCCGGATCTGCAGATGCCGTTCGATCCTACCCATGAGAATATGGCCAATCTCAAACTCTATCCGGACCAGCCGGTAGAAGTGCTGGCAGCGGATCTCCGCCGCGCCTTCTCCGGTATCGTCGCTGGTAACGTCAAAGAGGTGGGCATCCAGGCTATCGAAAAATTCGGTCCGTATAAAATTCACGGCGACCCGGCAATGATGCGCCGCATGGACGATCTGCTGCAGGGCTTCGTCGCTCAGCATCGTATGAAGCTGCCGGGCGGCACCGCCTATATCCCCTGCTACGAAATCTGTTCCTGAGTTCTCTTCTGTTCTTCTCCCGGGCAGCGGTTCGCGCTCTGCCCGGGCAACGCTTCCTCGCCAGGCCACAGTACTGCTGCCTCGCTCATCACTCAGCGCGTATTATTTCCAAATGATTCATTTACTTTGTGAATTTTCCAGATGCATTTTTACAAAGCCAATCGTTTGCGTTTCCAAATACAGCAATAAATATCACCAGGAAAAACGCCTTTTAACGTAAAAATGTCGATAACATCGCATTTTTACAGTAAAAACCTCGTTATTACGTCACACCACTATTATCTCATATGCTGAAAATGATAGCCTCCGCACCACAATTCTCTGGCTGATCACCAGAAACAGGCTGTTGGACTAAAAATACGCACATTAAAAGTGGATTATTGCATTTGGGATCGCGATCACTGATGCATTCACCATATAAATGTATCTTCCCGCACCAATTGTTACGGAGAAAATGCCTAAAAAACCGTACACAAACGAATTTCATATTATTTAGTCGTTTTTTTTCATTAGATTTTGTTGCTTCCTCCAGGAGATACAGATGGAAACCACTCAAACCAGCACCATCGTTACGGATGCTACCCGTAGCGGTTGGCGTAAGACGGACACCATGTGGATGCTGGGCCTGTACGGCACGGCTATCGGCGCGGGCGTACTGTTCCTGCCGATCAACGCCGGCGTCGGCGGTATGATCCCGCTGATCATCATGGCGATTCTGGCCTTTCCGATGACCTTCTTCGCCCACCGCGGAATGACCCGTTTCGTGCTGTCCGGTAAGAACCCGGGCGAAGACATCACCGAAGTCGTCGAGGAGCACTTCGGCGTCGGCGCAGGTAAACTGATTACCCTGCTTTACTTTTTCGCCATCTACCCGATTCTGCTGGTATACAGCGTGGCGATCACCAATACCGTCGAAAGCTTTATGGCGCACCAGTTGCACATAACGCCGCCGCCGCGCGCCATTCTTTCCCTGATTCTGATTGTCGGCATGATGACTATCGTGCGCTTCGGCGAGCAGATGATCGTCAAAGCGATGAGCGTGCTGGTATTCCCGTTCGTGGTCGCGCTGATGATTCTGGCTCTGTACCTGATCCCGCAGTGGAACGGCGCGGCGCTGGAAACCCTCTCCCTGAGTAGCGCTACCGCCACCGGCAACGGCCTGTGGATGACCCTGTGGCTGGCAATACCGGTGATGGTATTCTCTTTTAACCACTCGCCGATCATCTCCTCCTTCGCCGTTGCTAAACGCGAAGAGTACGGCGAAGGCGCTGAGAAAAAATGCTCCAGCATTCTGGCCCGCGCGCACATTATGATGGTACTGACCGTTATGTTCTTCGTCTTCAGCTGCGTACTGAGCCTCTCCCCGGCGGATCTGGCGGCGGCAAAAGAGCAGAACATCTCGATTCTGTCTTACCTGGCGAACCACTTTAACGCGCCAATCATCGCCTGGATGGCGCCGATCATCGCGATGATCGCCATCACTAAATCCTTCCTCGGCCACTATCTGGGCGCTCGCGAAGGCTTTAACGGCATGGTGATTAAATCCCTGCGCGGTAAAGGCAAGTCCATCGAAATCAACAAACTGAACAAAATCACTGCCCTGTTCATGCTGGTCACCACCTGGATTGTGGCAACGCTGAACCCAAGCATCCTCGGGATGATCGAAACCCTGGGCGGCCCGATCATTGCGATGATTCTGTTTCTGATGCCGATGTACGCCATTCAGAAAGTCCCGGCTATGCGCAAATACAGCGGCCACGTCAGCAACGTTTTCGTGGTGATTATGGGCCTGATTGCTATCTCCGCGATTTTCTACTCTCTGTTTAGCTAATATCCCCGCGCCGCCTGACGGCGGCGCTCCCCGACAGCACTGGATGCATCATGATCAGCGTATTCGATATTTTTAAAATCGGCATTGGCCCTTCCAGCTCCCACACCGTTGGACCGATGAAAGCGGGCAAACAATTCACGGACGATCTTATTGAGCGCGGGCTGCTCTCCGAGGTGACCAAAGTCATCGTCGATGTCTACGGCTCCCTTTCCCTGACCGGTAAAGGCCACCATACCGACATCGCGATTATTATGGGCCTGGCGGGCAACCTGCCGGATACCGTCGACATTGACGCTATCCCCAGTTTTATCCAGGACGTCAACACCCATGGCCGCCTGATGCTGGCAAACGGCCAGCAGGAAGTGGCGTTCCCGGTCGATCAGTGCATGAATTTCCATGCCGACAATCTGTCGCTGCATGAGAACGGCATGCGAATTACCGCCCTCGCCGGCGACCAGGTTCTCTACAGCCAGACGTACTACTCCATCGGCGGCGGGTTTATCGTCGACGAAGCGCATTTCGGCGTCACCCGCGAAGCGCCGGTCGCCGTACCTTTTCCATATAAAAACGCCGCCGACCTCCAGCGCCACTGCCGTGAAAGCGGGCTGTCGCTTTCCGGTCTGATGATGCAAAACGAGCTGGCGCTGCACAGTAAAGAAGCGCTGGAACAGCACTTTGCCGCCGTCTGGGAAGTGATGAGCAGCGGCATTGAACGCGGCATCACCACCGAGGGCGTTCTGCCGGGCAAGCTGCGGGTTCCCCGCCGCGCCGCCGCGCTGCGCCGGATGCTGGTAAGCCAGGACAACACCAGCAGCGACCCGATGGCGGTCGTTGACTGGATTAATATGTTCGCCCTGGCGGTTAACGAAGAGAACGCCGCCGGCGGACGCGTCGTGACCGCACCAACCAACGGCGCCTGCGGCATCGTGCCTGCGGTACTGGCCTACTACGACAAATTTATCCGCAAAGTGAACGCCAACTCGCTGGCGCGCTATATGCTGGTCGCCAGCGCCATTGGCTCACTTTATAAGATGAACGCCTCGATTTCCGGCGCTGAAGTGGGCTGCCAGGGCGAAGTCGGCGTTGCCTGTTCAATGGCTGCAGCCGGACTGGCGGAACTGCTGGGCGGCAGCCCGGGCCAGGTGTGCATCGCCGCCGAAATCGGTATGGAGCACAACCTCGGTCTGACCTGCGACCCGGTCGCCGGTCAGGTGCAGGTGCCGTGCATCGAGCGTAACGCTATCGCTGCGGTTAAAGCGGTCAACGCCGCGCGCATGGCGCTGCGCCGCACCAGCGAGCCGCGGGTGTGCCTCGATAAAGTCATCGAGACCATGTACGAAACGGGCAAAGATATGAATGCCAAATATCGTGAAACCTCACGCGGCGGCCTGGCCATGAAGATTGTCGCCTGCGATTAACACCCCCTCCCGGTATGCTGCGGCATGCCGGGTTTCCTTCCCCTGCCCTCCCCCTTCATTTATGTTATATAAATGATAATTTAGTTATTTATTAGTTATAAAGACGATTTGTTACCTTACGGTAAACCGCTCAAGGAGAACAAATCATGCTCAGACTGTCTCGTCCGGCGCTGCTGCTCATGCTGGCTGGCGTATCCGCTTCCGCGCTGGCGAAAACGCCGGAAACCGTCAATATCGGCTATCAGAAAGCCAATATCTTCGCGCTGCTGAAATATCGCGGCACCCTCGATGAAACGTTTAAAAAGCAGGGCATCGCCGTGCGCTGGATTGAATTCCCCGCCGGGCCGCAAATGCTGGAAGGGCTGAACGTCGGCAGCATCGACCTCGCCGCAACCGGCGATGCGCCGCCGGCCTTTGCCCAGGCGGCGAAGGCAGATCTGGTCTACTTAGCCCACTCGCCGGCGAATCCAAAAACCGAGGCCATCGTAGTGGCGGAAAACTCGGCGATTAAGAGCGTGGCCGACCTTAAGGGCAAGCGCGTGGGGCTCAACAAAGGCTCCGACGTAAACTACCTGCTGGTGGCTGCGCTGGAGAAAGCCGGATTAAGCTATAAAGATATCACTCCGGTCTATTTGCCGCCTGCCGACGCCCGCGCCGCCTTCCAGCGCGGCGCGATTGACGCATGGGTTATCTGGGATCCGTTCCTCGCCGAGGTGGAAACAAACGCCAAAGCCCGACAGATCCGCAATGCCGAAGGGCTGGTACCGCACTATACCTTCTACCTGGCCAGCCGCAAATTTGCCGACGCTTATCCTGAAACCGCGAAGCAGGTGGTCGATGAACTGGGTAAACTGAGCGAATGGGCCAACAGCCATCAGGACGATGCCGCCGGGATCCTCTCGGCTTCTACCGGGCTGGATAAGGCTATCTGGCTGAAGACGCTGGCGCGCCTGCCCTATGGCGCCGAGCGGATGACGCCTGCAGTCTATAACGAGCAGCAGGCGCTGGCGGACACTTTCACCCGCATCGGTCTGCTACCGGTGAAGGTGGACGTCCGCAGCGCGACCTGGTCGCTGGATAAGCAGTAAGCTTTCCCTTCCCGGGTCCGGCGCCAGCGCCTTACCCGGGCTATCGATCCGCAGACATCGGTGGACCCGTAGCCCGGACAGGCGCGTCAAGCGCCGCCTCCGGGAAAAACCTACCGCCCCACAGTTCAGTCCCCCGCCCTTCGGGGAGAGGGGGACCAGCAAAATTAACTCACCTTCTCTTCGCTCCCGACCGCCACCCGCGCGCCGTGGCGATAGCCTGCACCCGGATGCGGCGCAGCCAGCCGCGGGCCGGCGCCGAACAGCTTCTCGCGCAGGGTTCCTTCGCGATACTCCTGCTTAAACACGCCGCGCTTTTGCAGCTCCGGGACCAGTAAATCCACCACGTCGCGGAAGGTTTCGTGGGTCACCGCATAGGCGAGATTAAACCCATCGACGTCGGTCTCTTCGACCCAGGACTGCAGCTCATCGGCGACCGTCTGTGGACTGCCGACCACCAGCGGCCCGAAGCCGCCAATCCCCGCCCAGTCCGCCAGCTTCTGCACGGTCCACTGGCTGTTCGGATCGGCAGTGGAAAACGCCTCCACCATCGACTGAATCGCATTGGTATGCAGATACTCCAGCACCTGGTCCGGCTGATACTGGCCAAGGTCGATACCGGTCCAGCCGGAGAGCAGCGCCAGCGCCCCTTCGTAGCTGACGTACGGTTTATACTCCTGCCATTTAGCCTGGGCTTCACGGTCGGTTTCGCCGACGATGACCGTCTGCATATTGAAGATCAGGATGCTGCGCGGATCGCGCCCGGCTTCCTCGGCGCGACGGCGAATATCCGCCACCGTCTTTTTCAGCAGTACCTTCGACGGCGCGCCGACAAATACGCACTCCGCGTGGCCGGCGGCGAACTGCTTGCCGCGGCTGGAGGCGCCCGCCTGATAGAGCACCGGCGTACGCTGCGGCGACGGCTCACAAAGGTGGATCCCCGGTACCGAGAAGAAGTTCCCCTGATGGTTGATCGGATGAATTTTTCGCGGATCGCTGAAGATCTTGCGCTCCCTGTCGCGCAGCACCGCGCCGTCTTCCCAGCTGCCTTCCAGCAGTTTATAGACCACCTCCAGGTATTCATCGGCGTAGTCGTAGCGGGCGTCATGGTCGGTCTGCGCTTTTTGCCCAATGTTCCGCGCCCCGCTCTCCAGATAGGAAGTCACGATATTCCAGCCCACCCGCCCCTTCGTCAGATGGTCGAGGGTCGAAAGACGGCGGGCGAACGGATAGGGATGCTCAAAGGAGAGCGAAGCGGTCAGGCCGAATCCCAGATGCTCCGTCACCAGCGCCATCGGCGTAATCAGCGCCAGCGGATCGTTGACCGGCACCTGCGCCGCCTGGCGGATCGCCGCATCGCCGTTGCCGTTCAGCACATCATAAACGCCCAGCACATCGGCGATAAATAGCCCGTCAAACTTGCCGCGCTCCAGCAGACGCGCCAGGTCGACCCAATACTCGAGATCTTTATACTGCCAGGAGCGGTCGCGCGGATGGGCCCACAGCCCCGGCGACTGATGGCCGACGCAGTTCATATCAAAAGCGTTCAGACGAATTTCACGTTGTGATGACATAGCGCTTCTCCACGGCGCGCCCCGCTGTCGGGCCGCGCGCATAATCAGTTAAGGGAATCAGGGGATAAAAGGCGTTCAGAACGCCGGACATCGGACGGATTGTTTGACGCCCAGAGTCTGCAGCGCTTCGGCGGCCACGTCAGCGGCATGGTCAGCCACCTGCGGTAGCCCCATCAGCTCTCCGAAGCGGGCCCGCGCGGCAGGGCCGGAAACCAGTAGTTTGGGATTAGCTCGCCCTTCCCGGCCAATGGCCCGCGAGCGAAGATCGACGTCCAGGCCGAGGCCGAACGCGTCGGCGCGAATCAGCCCATCCTGGCTTAGCTGGCGCAGCAGCGGCTGGCTATCGGTCAGCGCCCCGTGCGCCGGGCCGGTGGTTAAAATAACGTGGTCAGCGCTCACCCGCTGTGCTTCACCGTACCGGAGCGCCAGGGTTAACGTCAGCCTTTGCGCATCGCCTTCCAGCGCCGTCAGCCGGGCCGCCAGTACTCGCAGGCTGCCGTCGCGCTGGCGCTGCTCAAGGACCCCGGCGACCTGCGGAGCGATACGGTAGCGGTGAACGTCCCAGTAGCTGCGCAAATGACGCAAGAAGCGCTGGCGATCGGCGACCGTCAACCCCTGCCAGATGCGTTGTCCCTGATTACGTACCGCGTCCATCACCACCTGCCAGGCCAGCCCCTGCTGCTCCGCGCGAGCGATATCCTCGCGGATCTGCCGCAGCCGCTGGCGCAGCGATCCGCGATCGTATTCGCCAGGCCAGGGGTCACCGCTGCCGCTCAGGTTGCTGCGGGACAGCAGCCCGCGGCGTGAAAATGCGGTTATCGGCCCCCGATGGCCCAGCCGCGTCAGGGTGGCAACGGTATCCGCCATCGTCAGGCCGGTGCCCACGATCGAGACGCTCGCTTCCGGTGCGATAGCTTCCAGCACGCCCGCTCGCCAGGGATTAGCAATGAGCGCCGGATGAGTCGCAAACGGCATCGTCAGCGTCGGCAGAGAGGGGGGCGGATGGCTAATGGCCAGCACCAGTAGATCGGCCGACAGTCGCCGACCGCTGTCGGTAACGACCTCGCCATGATGAATGCTCAGCGCCTGCTCGCGCAGATGCGTCAGCCGCCCTGCGCTGGCGCGCGCCTCCTCAGCGAAACGCTGGGCGACGTAGCGGCCAAACTGGCCGCGCTGCGGATAAACCGCGCCATCCTCCAGCAGCGCCTGCGGATCTTCTGCAAAAGCAGGCTGGCTGCGGTACCAGCGATCGAACGCGCCCTCCTCTTCACCGGCAAGCTGCATTCGCGCGGCGGGAACGTTGATTCTGTGGCTCGGTTCGGTCGTGGAGTAGGCCACGCCCGCGCCGGGCACCTCGCGCGGCTCCAGCAGCGTGACCCGCACGCCAACCGGCGCCAGGCGCAGGAGATGAATCGCCACCGCCGCGCCGCTAAATCCGCCGCCGACAATCACCACGTGCGGTTCAGTTTGCATAGCCCACCGCCTTCAGAAACCTGTGCAACATACGGTCCCCCTCAGCTTGCGCTCACCTGTTTCACCGGACGTTTATCGCCGCCGATAGTTTCGCCGAACGGGCCGGTATTGACGCTACGCGCCTTCGGCTGCTCATGGCCTGCCAGCGGCAATAACGGCATGACCAGGTCGGCAAAGCGATGGGCCTCTTCCAGATGCGGATAGCCGGAGAAGATAAAGTTGGTGATACCGAGCGCCTGATATTCACGGATGCGTTCTGCTACCTGCTGCGGATTGCCAACCAGCGCCGTTCCGGCCCCGCCGCGCACCAGCCCCACGCCCGCCCACAGATTCGGGGCAATACGCAGATTGTCGCGCGATCCTTTATGCAGCGAACTCATTCGCGCCTGGCCGGTAGAGTCCATACGGGCAAAAATTTTCTGCGCCTGGGCGATAGTCTCGTCGTCAAGATGAGAAATCAGCCGATCGGCGGCGGCCCACGCCTCTTCTTCGGTTTCGCGAACAATCACGTGCAAACGAATCCCGTACTGCAGCGTACGGCCCCGGGCGGCGGCGCGCTCGCGCACCATAGCCAGCTTTTCGGCCACCAGCGCCGGCGGCTCGCCCCAGGTCAGGTAGGTATCAATTTGATCGGCGGCGACGTCGATGGCCTCCTCGGACGATCCGCCAAAGTAAAGCGGCGGGCCGTTTTCCTGCACCGGTGGAAACAGCACTTCAGCGCCTTCCACGTGGATATGCTCACCGCGATAGTCCACCTTTTCACCTTGCAGCAGGCGCGAGTAGACGTCGAGAAATTCGCGGGTCACCTGATAGCGTTCGCCGTGGCTGAGGAAAATGCCGTCGCCTTTGTTCTCCACCGGATCGCCACCGGTAACGACGTTAATCAGCAGCCGGCCGCCCGACAGGCGATCGAGCGTCGCCGCCATTCTCGCCGCCAGCGTTGGCGGCTGCAGGCCAGGACGAACGGCCACCAGATAGCGCAGGCGGCGGGTCAGCGGCGCCAGGGCCGATGCCACCAGCCATGAGTCTTCACAGCTTTTCCCCGTCGGGATCAGCACCCCGTAGTAGCCGAGACTGTCGGCCGCCAGCGCCACCTGCTGCAGGTAAGGCAGGTCAACCGGGCGGCCGCCTTCTGCGGTACCCAGATAGCGGCCATCGCCGTGGGTAGGCAGAAACCAGAACACATTGATTTTATCGTCGGTTTTTTGCGTCATTATCCATTTCCTATATAACCATATCCGATATTTATCGAAGAGATGTTTTAATTTGGTTATATGAGTGTTAGCGATAATCATGCCAATGGTGAATAAAAAATTTACATATTTAAATCATGGAGTTAAATAAAAGTTAGTTTTATAACGCTGTCGCAAATGCAGCAGCCAATGCGTTCAGGCTGCCGCCTTTGCAGCAGCACGACAGGTTTGCCCTCTGGTTTCCGTCTCCGGCACAGGATAAGTTCAGGACATCACATACCGGAGGTCACCCATGCTGAATCCGCAAACCCCAGCCGCCACGCCCGCGCTCATCGATCCGGCGTCAAAAGCCTTTCAGAGCCTGCTGGATAAACTGGCCCCCACCGAAGCGACCGTGCTGATCGTCGGCGAAACCGGTACTGGTAAAGAGGTTGTCGCCCGCTATCTGCATCATCATAGTCCGCGTCGTCAGCGGCCGTTTCTCGCCGTTAACTGCGGCGCGCTCAGCGAAAGCCTGGCGGAAGCGGAGCTGTTCGGCCATGAAAAAGGCGCGTTTACCGGCGCGGTGCAAAGCCATCCCGGCTGGTTCGAAGCGGCAGACGGCGGCACGCTGCTGCTGGATGAAATCGGCGAACTTAGCCTGGCGCTCCAGGTGAAGCTCTTGCGCGTCCTGCAGGAACGCGAAATTACCCGCGTCGGCTCGCGTAAAGCGATTAAGGTCGATGTCCGGGTGATCGCCGCCACCCATGTAGACCTGATGCAGGCTATCCGCGAGCGTCGTTTCCGCGAAGACCTCTACTATCGCCTGAATATCGCCATCGTCCCGCTGCCGCCGCTGCGCCAGCGCCGCCAGGATATTCCCGTTCTGGCGGACCATTTCCTTACGCTCTACGCCCGCCGCCTGGGTCGGCCGGTTCGTCGTCTGGCCCCGGAGACGCTGGCAAGGCTGATGGAGTACCCCTGGCCGGGCAATATTCGCGAACTTGAGAACACTCTGCATAATGCGGTATTGCTGAGTAAAGAAGAGGAGATCGCCCCCGCTCAGCTCCGGTTAACCACCCTAAGCGACGCCTCACCGGCGGTAAGCGATAACGAACTGGACGACTTTATTCGTCATCAACTCTCCCTGCCGGGCGAGCCGCTGTGGGAAAGGGTCACCGGGGCGTTGATTCGCGGCGCGATGGCGCAATGCGACGATAACCAAAGCCAGGCCGCAGCGCTGCTCGGCATTAGCCGCCACACGCTGCGCACGCAGCTGGCCAATTTTGGCATCATTAAAAGCCGCCGCCGCCAGGAACCCCTCTTCGGAGCGGCGGTCAATAACGTTTCTCGCGATCGGGAACTGCGCATCGGCTTCCAGCGTTTTGGCAATCTTGGCATTCTGAAGGCGCGGCAAAGTCTGGAGAAAGCCTTTGCCAGCCGCGGCGTCAGCGTGCTGTGGAGCGAGTTTCCCGCCGGGCCGCAGCTCCTGCACGCGCTGGCCTGCGATGAAATCGACTTTGGCACCACCGGCGAAGCACCGCCGGTTTTCGCTCAGGCCAATAATAGCGAGCTGGTCTACGTCGCCTGGGAACCGCCCGCGCCGCAAAGCGTGGCCATGGTCGTCCCACAGCACAGCGACATTCGCACCATTGCCGACCTGCGCGGCAAGCGTATCGCGCTGAATAAAGGTTCGAACGTGCACTGGCTGCTGCTGCATATTCTGGAAGAGGCTGGGCTGGGATTAAACGACGTTAAAGTGGTCTATATTCCGCCGAAATATCCGCTGACCGCCAGCGACTACCTGGCGGTAGACGCCTGGATGATGTGGGATCCGCTGCTTAGCGACGCGGAAGATAGCGGCGAATTACGGGTAGTAGCCAGCGGCGAGGGGCGCGTCAACAACCATCAGTTCTATCTGTCGCGCCGCGACTACGCCAGCCGCAATAGCGATATTATGCAGCGGCTATTCGCCGAGCTGGCGCAGACCGGGCAGTTTATCGACCAGCATCGGGAAGAAGCCGCGGAGCTGCTCTCCGCCGAGCTGGGTCTTAACGCCGCTTCTCTGACGCGAGCCCTGGCGCGCCGCAGCCATCGCCCGCGCACAATGGACCTTAAAGTGATTCGCGCCCAGCAAAGTATCGCCGATCGGTTTTACGCGCTGGGCCTTATCAACAAACCGGTTTCAGTGCGCGAAGCCGTATGGTACGGCGAAGCCACCAATAGCGATCTCGGCCTGCTGATGCACGTCGATTAGCCGGAAACTGCGAGTCATCTTCCTGATTTTCCAGGCGCCAATAGCCTCATCCGCGCGGCGATGTTACCCTAAAAAGCATTGAGAACAGGAACCTAACCCACCAGGCATCATCGTTGCAGACAGTTTGGCCCGAAGAGCGTGCAGAAGCCGGAGCGTAGAGGTAGTACGTGAGGCTTTTGCGCACTGTCCGGCGTCAAACCAGCAAATAAAATAGCCTGATGGGCCAGGTTTTAAGGGGAGAATCGTGGCCGTTCATTTACTCATCGTCGACGCACTTAATCTGATTCGCCGCATCCACGCGGTGCAGGGTTCACCCTGCGTCGATACCTGCTTACATGCCCTCGAGCAGCTGGTGCTCCATAGCCAGCCGACCCACGTGGTGGCGGTATTTGATGACGAAGATCGCGGCCACGGCTGGCGGCACCAGCGCCTGCCCGATTATAAAGCCGGGCGCGCGCCGATGCCGGAAACCCTCGAGGCGGAAATGCCGGCGCTGCGGGCGGCATTTGAGCAGCGCGGGTTTCGTTGCTGGGCGCTCAGCGGCAGCGAAGCCGACGATCTTGCCGCGACTCTGGCGGTTAAGGTGGCGCAGGCCGGGCACCAGGCGACCATCGTTTCAACCGACAAAGGCTACTGCCAGCTACTGTCGCCGACGATCCGCATCCGCGACTATTTCCAGAAGCGCTGGCTCGACGCGCCGTTTATCGCCAAAGAGTTCGGCGTGACGCCGGAGCAGCTACCCGACTACTGGGGGCTGGCGGGCATCAGCAGCTCCAGGGTTCCCGGCGTGGCGGGCATTGGGCCCAAAAGCGCAGCCCAGTTATTAACCGATTTTCAGGATCTGGAAGGGATCTACGCCCGGCTGGCGGACGTGCCGGAGAAGTGGCGTAAAAAGCTGGAAGAACACAAAGAGATGGCCTTCACCTGCCGGGAAATCGCGCGCCTGCAAACCGATTTACAGCTGGATGGCAACCTGCAGCAGCTGCGGCTGGCACGATAGCATCAGGCTACGGAGCGTCCAGCTTCCCGGAGGCGATGCTGCGCATCTGTCCGGGCT
>NZ_KV793502.1:44118-114628 GCF_001808475.1 Klebsiella sp. HMSC09D12
GGAGGCGATGCTGCGCATCTGTCCGGGCTACCCAGTCGCAGACGGCGGTGAATGGTGGGGGCTACCCAACCGCAGACGGCGGTAAACCGTGGGGACTACCGGCCCGCAGACGGCGGAATACCTGTAGCCCGGGCAAGGCGCGTCAAGCGCCGCCCCCGGGAGCAGAGCGCAGCGTGGCTGAATTTCCCGGAGGCGATGCTGCGCATCTGTCCGGGTTACCCAGTCGCAGACGGCGGTGAATCTGTACACCGCAGCCGGCAGAAACGTTCGCTTACGAGATCACTCTTCGATACGCAATCCGTAGGTTTTGAATTTCTCCAGCACGATGGCGATAGCCTCATCATCAAGCACCGGAACCGGGTCGATGATGGCCAGGGTGCTGAGATAGAGCTGCGCCAGTACCTCAACTTCATGCGCCAGCCACAGGGCCTTTTCCAGATTCTCTTCACAAGCGATCAGGCCATGGTGCTGCAGCAGGGTCGCTTTGCGATTTTTCAACGCCACGGCCACGTGTTCAGACAACTCACGAGTACCAAAAGTGGCATAGGGTGCGCAAGGAATGGAGTTACCGCCGGCCGCCGCAATCATATAGTGAATGGCGGGAATGGGACGATTGAGGATCGATACCGCCGTGCAGTGAACCGCATGATTATGCACCACCGCGTGAGCATCAGGACGCGTCTGATAAGCCGCCATATGAAAACGCCACTCGCTGGACGGCAGTTTGCCCTGTTCATGCTGACCTTCAGCATCGATATAAACAATGTGCGCTTCCGTCAGCTTTTCATAAGGTATACCGGTTGGTGTGATCAGCATCCCCCCCTGGTACCGCACGCTTACGTTGCCTGCCGTCCCCTGATTTAACCCCAGGCGGGTCATCTCCAGGCAGGTATCAATAATCTGCCGGGCCAGTCTATTACGTTCCATTCTTTACCTCTCTTAATAATGCGCAATACGACAACAGACCGCTCGCCGGGCATGGCGCGCCGACGCTGTTGAATAACTCAAATAATTGCTCACCATCATCATCCCGAATAATCAGAAAGGAATTTACATCCACTGGTTCTGTGATACCCCTCACTTATTTCAGCTTAAAAAAACCGTTTGCTCATTTTTACGTTGTGAAAAAATGCCCGTTATCATCAATAGATTTAAAAACGGTCATTTTACCGATAATGTTAACAACTGACCGTTTTCCACATTATAAATTAAATCGGGCATTCGTTCTGTGGGTTTTAGAATTATCTTTCTCAAACGGTCATGTTTTCCTGATTATTAAAGTGATGATAATCACATAAAATCACTCACCGCATGCTTAGTGTGACCGCCATCATATTAAAAGGCATTTTTTATTTGAAAATGAATTCATGAGTTCATCCCGCGATGTTTATTTCATCATCGTTCTCGTCACAGGAACTCACCTGATTTTTGCGGTCTGGTGGGCAAAGCCGGCTGCTGAATACGCTTCTGAACCAATGAGGATGCTATGGGAAACACAACGATACAAACGCAGAGTTTTCATGCGGTCGAGACAGGGCAAAGCAAGCGCTACATTATTCCCTTTGCCCTGCTGTGCTCGCTATTTTTTCTTTGGGCGGTCGCTAATAATCTTAACGATATTTTATTACCACAATTTCAACAAGCCTTTACCTTAACTAACTTCCAGGCTGGTTTGATTCAATCCGCTTTTTATTTTGGCTATTTTGTTATTCCGATCCCGGCCGGGATCTTGATGAAAAAACTCAGTTACAAAGCCGGCATTATTACCGGGCTATTCTTATACGCTTTTGGCGCCGCGCTATTCTGGCCCGCCGCCGAGGTCATGAATTATACCTTATTCCTGATCGGCCTGTTTATTATTGCGGCGGGGTTAGGCTGTTTAGAAACTGCAGCAAACCCTTTTGTTACCGTGTTAGGGCCAGAAAGCGGCGGCCACTTCCGGCTTAATCTGGCGCAGACCTTTAACTCCTTTGGCGCCATTATTGCGGTGGTCTTTGGGCAAAGCCTTATTTTGTCTAACGTGCCGCATCAATCGCAGGATGTACTCGATAAAATGGCTCCGGAGCAGCTTAGCGCTTATAAGCACAGCCTGGTGCTCTCGGTGCAAACTCCCTATATGATCATCGTCGCGGTTGTCTTACTGGTCGCTCTGTTGATTATGTTGACCAAATTTCCGGCCCTGCAGAGCGACGACCACAGTGATGCCAACCAGAGTTCCTTCTCCGCTTCTCTTGCCCGCCTGGTGCGCGTTCGCCACTGGCGCTGGGCGGTGCTGGCGCAGTTTTGCTACGTCGGCGCACAAACCGCCTGCTGGAGCTATCTGATTCGCTACGCCATCGAAGAGATCCCCGGCATGACGCCCGGTTTCGCCGCCAACTATCTGACTGGCACTATGGTGTGCTTCTTTATCGGCCGTTTCTCCGGCACCTGGCTCATCAGCCGCTTCGCGCCGCATAAAGTGCTGGCGGCCTATGCCCTGCTCGCCATGCTCCTGTGCCTGATCTCCGCTTTCAGCGGCGGCCATGTGGGCCTGCTGGCCTTGACGCTGTGCAGCGCCTTTATGTCGATTCAGTATCCGACCATCTTCTCGCTGGGCATCAAGAATCTGGGGCAGGACACCAAATACGGCTCCTCGTTTATCGTCATGACCATTATTGGTGGCGGCATCGTCACTCCGGTTATGGGCTTTGTCAGCGACGCCGCCGGCAACATCCCTACCGCCGAGCTGGTACCGGCGCTGTGCTTTGCCGTCATCTTCATCTTTGCCCGTTTCCGTTCGCAAACGGCAGCTAACTAAACATTTATCCGCATAACGTGAGGGATCTGGAATGAAAAAAATCAGTTTACCGAAAATTGGCATTCGCCCGGTGATCGATGGACGCCGCATGGGGGTACGCGAGTCGCTGGAAGAGCAAACCATGAATATGGCGAAGGCTACCGCTGCGCTGATTACGGAAAAGCTGCGCCACGCCTGCGGCGCGCAGATCGAGTGCGTCATCGCCGATAGCTGCATTGCGGGGATGGCGGAATCCGCCGCCTGCGAAGAGAAATTCAGCAGCCAGAACGTCGGCGTCACCATCACCGTCACCCCCTGCTGGTGCTACGGCAGCGAAACTATCGATATGGACCCGATGCGGCCAAAAGCTATTTGGGGCTTTAACGGCACCGAACGACCAGGCGCGGTTTACCTTGCGGCAGCGCTGGCGGCCCACAGCCAGAAGGGCATCCCGGCGTTCTCCATATACGGCCACGACGTACAGGACGCCGACGACACCTCCATTCCGTCTGATGTTGAAGAAAAACTGCTGCGCTTTGCCCGCGCCGGTTTAGCGGTCGCCAGCATGAAGGGCAAAAGCTATCTTTCCGTCGGCGGCGTATCGATGGGAATCGCCGGTTCTATCGTCGATCACAACTTCTTCGAGTCCTGGCTCGGTATGAAGGTCCAGGCGGTGGATATGACCGAACTGCGCCGCCGTATCGATCAGAAAATCTATGATGAAAGCGAGCTGGAAATGGCGCTGGCGTGGGCGGATAAAACCTTCCGCTACGGCGAAGACCAGAACGCGCAGCAGTATAAACGTAATGCCGAGCAGAGCCGCGCGGTACTCAAAGAGAGCCTGCTGATGGCGATGTGCATTCGCGACATGATGCAGGGCAACAAGAAGCTGGCGGAAAAAGGACTGGTCGAAGAGTCGCTTGGCTACAACGCCATTGCCGCAGGCTTCCAGGGCCAGCGTCACTGGACCGATCAATACCCTAACGGCGACACCGCCGAAGCGCTGCTTAACAGCTCGTTCGACTGGAATGGCGTACGCGAACCCTTCGTTGTCGCCACGGAAAACGACAGCCTCAACGGCGTGGCGATGCTGATGGGCCATCAGCTGACCGGCACCGCCCAGGTGTTTGCCGACGTGCGTACCTACTGGTCGCCGGAAGCGGTAGAACGCGTCACCGGCCAGCCGCTCACCGGGCTGGCGGAACACGGCATTATCCATCTGATCAACTCCGGATCGGCGGCGCTGGACGGCGCCTGCAAACAGCGCGATGCGGATGGCAAGCCAACCATGAAGCCGCACTGGGAAATCAGCCAGCAGGAGGCCGACGCCTGCGTCGCCGCCACCGAATGGTGCCCGGCGATTCATGAATATTTCCGCGGCGGCGGCTTCTCCTCCCGCTTTCTGACCGAAGGCGGCGTGCCCTTTACCATGACTCGCGTGAATATCATTAAAGGCCTTGGCCCGGTTCTGCAAATCGCCGAAGGCTGGAGCGTGGAACTACCGAAAGAGATGCACGATCGGCTGGATGCCCGCACCAACTCCACCTGGCCCACCACCTGGTTTGCGCCGCGCCTGACCGGTAAGGGCCCGTTCTCCGACGTCTACTCGGTGATGGCGAACTGGGGCGCCAACCACGGCGTGCTGACCATCGGCCACGTTGGCGCCGACTTTATCACTCTGGCGTCTATGCTGCGGATCCCGGTATGCATGCATAACGTAGAAGAGGCGAAAATCTACCGCCCGTCCAGCTGGGCTGCGCACGGGATGGATAGCGAAGGCCAGGATTACCGCGCCTGCCAGAACTACGGCCCGCTGTACAAACGTTAAAAATGCCTGATGGCGCTGCGCTTATTCGGCCTACGGATGATAACGTCTCCGTAGGCTGGATGAGGCGTTTACGCCGCCATCCGGCAACGTCTCGGGAGAGATTATGAAGAATGAAGTCATCCTGGTTCTCGACTGCGGCGCCACCAACGTCAGGGCGATTGCCGTTGATCGCCAGGGGAATATTATCGCCCGCGCCGCAACGGCTAACGCCAGCGATATCGCCGTGGAGAACAGCGCATGGCACCAGTGGTCGCTGGAGGCCATCCTGCAACGCTTCGCCGAGTGCTGTCGGCAGATTGGCGATGCGCTCTCATCCTGCACGGTTCGCGGCATCACGGTCACCACCTTCGGCGTGGACGGCGCGCTGGTGGATGAACAGGGCAAGCTGCTCTATCCGGTCATCAGCTGGAAATGCCCGCGAACCGCAGCGGTGATGGACAATATCGGCCGCTTTATGCCCGCGCAGCAGCTCCAGCAGATCGCCGGCGTCGGCGCATTTGGTTTTAACACCCTCTATAAGCTGATATGGCTGCAAGAAAACCACCCGCAGCTGCTGGAGCAGGCCCATGCCTGGCTATTCATCTCCTCGCTGATCAACCAGCGCCTGACCGGGGAATTCACGACCGATATCACCATGGCGGGTACCAGCCAGATGCTGGATATCCACCAGCGAGATTTCAGCGCGCAGATTCTGCAGGCAACGGGATTGCCGCGCCGCCTGTTTCCCCGGCTGGTGGAGGCGGGCCAGCAGATTGGTACCCTGCAAAACGATGCCGCGAAGATGCTGGGATTACCCGCCGGGATCCCGGTTATCTCCGCCGGGCACGATACCCAGTTCGCGCTGTTTGGCGCCGGCGCGGAGCAGGATGAACCGGTGCTCTCTTCCGGTACGTGGGAAATTTTGATGGTGCGTAGCGTTCAGGTGAATACGCCGCTGCTCAGCCACTATGCGGGATCGACCTGCGAACTGGATAGCCAGCCGGGATGCTATAACCCCGGTATGCAGTGGCTGGCTTCAGGCGTGCTGGAGTGGGTACGCCAGCTGCTGTGGACGGCAGAAACGCCGTGGCGCACGCTGATTGAAGAAGCGCGCGTCATTCCCGCCGGTTCTGAGGGGGTAAGGATGCAGTGCGATCTGCTCTCCTGCCGGAATGCGGGCTGGCAGGGCGTCACGCTGAATACCACTCGCGGCCATTTCTATCGCGCCGCGCTGGAAGGATTAGCCGAACAGCTGGCGCGTAACCTGCAAACGCTACAAAAAATCGGCCATTTTAACGCCAGCGAACTGCTGCTGGTCGGCGGCGGTAGCCGCAACGCGCTGTGGAATCAGATCAAAGCCAATACGCTCGATATGCCTGTCAAAGTACTGGATGACGCCGAAACCACCGTGGCTGGCGCCGCCATGTTTGGCTGGTACGGCGTCGGTGAATTCCACAGCCCTGAACAGGCCAGAGCGCAGGTGAGCTATCAGTATCGCTATTTTTACCCGCAAACCGAACCCGAACTGATTGAGGGAGTATGAGATGCTAAAAACGATTTCCCCGTTAATATCGCCGGAGCTACTGAAAGTCCTGGCGGAAATGGGGCACGGAGATGAGATCGTCTTTTCCGATGCCCACTTCCCGGCGCACAGCATGGGTCCACAGGTCATTCGCGCCGACGGTCTGCGGGTAAGCGACCTGCTGCAGGCGATTATTCCGCTGTTTGAGTTAGACAGCTACGCTCCGCCGTTGGTGATGATGGCCGCCGTGGAAGGCGACACCCTCGACCCGCAGGTCGAAACGCGCTATCGCGAGGCGCTTTCCGCCGCCGCGCCCTGCCCTGAGATCGCCCGCATTGACCGCTTTGCTTTCTACGAGCGGGCGCAAAAAGCCTTTGCGATCGTTATCACAGGTGAGCGCGCTAAGTACGGGAATATTCTTTTAAAAAAAGGAGTAGCGCCGTAATCTCATGCCGCAGCGCCCGTCTGGTGCGGGCGCTCAGCGAACGCCAGGGTGAGAAAAATGAAAGCGGCACGACAGCAAGCGATACTAGACCTGCTCATAAACCATAATAGTCTGACCACCGAAGCCTTATCGCTACAGCTTAACGTCAGCAGAGAAACCATCCGCCGCGATCTCAGCGAGCTTCAGTCCCAGGGAAAAGTACTGCGTAACCACGGTCGGGCAAAAGTCATTCACCGGCAAAGCCAGGACAGCGGCGACCCTTTTCATATTCGTTTAAAAAGCCACTATGCGCACAAAGCGGATATCGCCCGCGAGGCGCTGGCCTGGATAGACGAAGGGATGGTTATCGCCCTCGATGCCAGTTCCACCTGCTGGTACCTGGCTCGCCAGCTACCTGATCTCAACCTTCACGTTTTTACCAACAGTCAGCCGATATGCCAGGAGCTGAGCAAGCGAGAGAACATACAGCTCACCTGCTCCGGGGGGACGCTTCAGCGTAAATACGGCTGTTACGTGAGTTCATCGCTTATCTCCCAGCTCAAATCGCTGGAGATCGATCTGTTCATTTTTTCCTGTGAAGGTATCGACAGCGGCGGCGCGCTCTGGGATTCAAATACGGTCAACGCCGAGTTCAAATCGCTGCTGCTTAAGCGCGCCTCGCAATCGCTTTTGCTGATTGATAAGAGCAAGTTTAATCGTTCAGGGGAGGCCCGAATTGGCCATCTGGATGATGTGACGCATATTGTTTCGGACGTGTCGCAGTCGTAACGGCTATTGCAGCGCCGGATAGCGGCTTAGAGCCTATCCCAATAGGCGTTATTGGTGCAGTCAGTTTGAACACGGACAGCGCGGAAGAACCGGAGCGTACACTTAGTACGTGAGGATTCTGAGCACTGCCCAGGTTCAAAATGGCAAACAAAATAGCCCTAATGGGATAGGCTCTTAGTGCCTTATCCGGCCTACAAAAGCGGCTAAACTAGCGTTCGTCGCGGCGACCGCCGACGGCAGCCCACAGGCGACGAACGTGAACCGTCACTTCTTCGCGATCGTGATACAGCTGGCGCGCCTGGATTTGCGCGTTGATGCCGTGCTCATCCAGCTGCTCCTGGATATAGGCCAGGTTGCGCGACAGCTCTTCATAGCGCTTTTTCATCGGCAGCTTAAGGTTAAAGATGGTTTCACGGCACCAGCCGTTCACCAGCCACTGCGCCATCAGCGCAGCCACTTTCGCCGGCTTCTCCACCATATCGCACACCATCCACGAGATGTTGTTGCGCGTTGGGCGGTACTTGAAGCCATCTTCGCGCAGCCAGGTCACCTGGCCGGTATCCATCAGGCTTTGCGCCATCGGGCCGTTATCCACCGAGGAGACCCACATATTGCGTTTCACCAGCTGATAGGTCCAGCCGCCGGGGCAGGCGCCGAGATCCACGGCGTACATACCGTTCGCCAGGCGCTCGTCCCACTCATCCGCCGGAATAAAGACGTGAAACGCCTCTTCCAGCTTGAGAGTCGAGCGGCTCGGCGCATCGGCCGGAAACTTGAGGCGCGGAATGCCCATATAGAACGGTGAGTTGTTGTTAGACAACGAATAGCCGGTGTAGCAGCAGCCCGGCGCGATAAAGAAAACGTGCACCACCGGACGTTTTGTCGTTTCATAGCTGGTCAGCACGCCCGCTTCGCGCAGCGCAGCGCGCAGCGGTACCGTAAACTTGCGGCAGAACTTCATCAGCTCTTTGCTTTCGTTGGTATCGGCGACCTCTACGCGCAGCTCGCCGCCCTTTTCCACAACGCCCTGCAGCATACCGACGATCGGGGAAATCCGGTCTTCCGGCGGCAGATCGCGCAGCAGTTCGCCGACCACAAACATCTGGCGGGCAAATACCAGCGAGCTGAACGGCAGTTCGCGCACCAGCTTTTCGCCATCTTCAGCCTGATAGCACTCAAAAATCACATAGCCGGAGTCATCTTTGACCCGGGCAAAACCAAATACTTCAAGGCGCGAGGCCTTATCGGTAATTTCTGCTGCGCACTCTTTCTCAAACCCAGGGCGACAATAGAGGACAACTTTATTCATGAACAACGCCCTTACGTTTCAGACGAATTGCACCAATTAACATTAATACCCAACCGGCGAGGAAGCAGACGCCCCCTACCGGCGTAACGAACGCCCACAGGCGTAAATGCGATAGCGCCAGGCAGTAGAGGCTGCCGCTAAAAAGAACGGTACCAAGCGCCATAAAGACGCTGCTCCAGTAAAACCAGATGCTGATGCGGCGCTGCATCGCCACCGCCAGGCCAAAAATAGCCAGCGTATGGAAAGCCTGATACTGCAGGCCGGTGTGGATCCAGCCCATTTCCGCAACGCCCATCGTTTTACTTAAAACGTGCGCGCCAAACGCGCCCAAAGCCACAAAGATAAAACCGCTTATCGCGGCGAATATCAGCATAAAACGGCTGGTCATGTGTTTACCCTACGATGATTTATTGTTCATAACGAAAGCGAAATTTTTCTTGTTCATTAGCCGCTTTTGCCAGAATCCACTGGCGGAAGGCGGCTATTTTACCCAGTTCTGCCTGACTGTCATGACAAACGAGATAAAACGCATTCTTACTGACCAGAACATCATTAAACGGGCAGACCAGTCGGCCTGCCTCAATCTCGGACTGCGCCATCACATTGTTGGCCAGCGCGACCCCCTGTCCATGGATTGCCGCCTGCAGCACCATTGCGCTGTGGCTAAAAATAGGTCCCTGTTGAACATTGATATGGTTTAGACCCAGCTGACGGGTATAAGTTTGCCAGTCGCGGCGGGAAGCGTCGTGCAGCAGGGTATGTTGCGCCAGATCGGCAGGCGTTTTCAACGCTTTATCGCCGGTAAGTAAAAGCGGGGAACATACCGGAAGCAGATATTCGGCGTACAGTTTTTCCACGCGCAGCCCCGGCCAGTTGCCGCGGCCATAAAAAATTGCCACGTCGACATCGTCGGCCAGCTTATCTTCCTGGCGGTCTACCGCCTGGATTCTGACATCGATTCCCGGATAAGCTGAATTAAAGCTTGTCAGCCTCGGCACCAGCCACTGGATGGCAAAACTGGGGAGCATACTGACGGTTAAGGCCCCTTTTGCGCTTCGGGCCTGAAGCTTGCGGGTCGCTTCGGTGAGCTGCGAAAAAATCTCTTTGATATCCTGAAAATAGCTCTGCCCCTCCTCCGTTAAAAGAAGAGAACGATTGCGTCGACGGAACAGCTTGAGGCCGAGGAAATCCTCCAGGGACTTGATTTGGTGGCTGACTGCGGCCTGCGTCACAAAAAGCTCATCGGCGGCGCGAGTGAAGCTAAGGTGGCGGGCGGCTGCATCAAAAACACGTAATGCATTCAGAGGTGGCAAACGCTTGGACATAGTTATTCTGGCTTAGATGTAAAGGCAATTTAACAAATAGGAAACAACAGTTAACCTATTAGTTTTTTTTATCTGAGCTATTATAATTTGTCCGTTGAGCTTCTACCAGCAAATACCTATAGTGGCGGCACTTCCTGAGCCGGAACGAAGAGCTTTTTTTGGAATGCGTGTTCCAACAAGCTTTTGGCTTACGGTTGTGATGTTGTGTTGTTGTGTTTGCAATTGGTCCGGGTTTGCGGACCATGGTAGCGAAGCTACCCCTTTTCACTTCCTGTACATTTACCCTGTCTGTCCATAGTGATTTAATGTAGCACCGCACTGCGCGGTGCTTTTTTTTGCCTGCTATACCTGAATCAGTTATCCAGCTCGCCCAGCTGTTTGACGTCAGAACGGTTAATCTGCTGCTTGTTACCCCAGGCATCTTTGTACGAAATCATGCCAGTATCATTGTCCGTTTGCGGTTTACCGTCGGTGACGATAGTGCGCCCATCGTTAGTGTGCATCACGTAGTTAGAGGAACAGGCGCTCAGGCCAAAGGTCAGCACACAGGCAGAAATAATGGCGGCAGTCTTATTCATTTTCATCTTTCTCTCCTTACGACTATTTATACTGTTTATGATTCGTTCTGTACCAGGTTAAAACACAAACCCAACACTATTTAGCATAACCATCTTTCACGCCGGCGAATTCATATTCAGAAAATTCCAGTAGTTAGCAGAAAACTTGTATCACCCGCTGATTTGCGCGACGATCCTGGTATCGATACGAGGAGTCTCATGAACGCATTCAACCCCGCCCAATTTCGCGCTCAGTTTCCGGCGCTGGCCGACGCTGGCGTCTATCTTGATAGCGCAGCGACGGCGCTCAAGCCGCTGGCGGTCATTGAGGCCAGCGATCAGTTCTATCGCCTCAGCGGCGGTAACGTCCACCGTAGCCAGTTTGCTGCCGCCCGGCAGCTAACCGACCGCTATGAAAACGCGCGCGAACGCGTGGCGGCGCTGCTCAACGCCCCTTCCGGCCAGGATATCGTCTGGACGCGCGGCACCACTGAAGCCATTAACATGGTGGCGCAATGCTACGTGCGCCCGCGCCTGAAGCCCGGCGATGAGATTATCGTCAGCGAAGCGGAACATCATGCCAATCTGGTGCCGTGGTTAATGGTTGCAGAGCAAACCGGCGCGAGGATAGTGAAGCTACCGATCGCTCCCGATCGCCTGCCGGACGTGGCCGCGCTTGGCGCGCTCATCACGCCGCGCAGCCGGGTGCTGGCGATTGGCCAGATGTCCAACGTCACCGGCGGTTGTCCGGATTTGGCGCAGGCGATTCGCCTGGCCCACGATGCCGGGATGGTGGTAATGGTCGACGGCGCGCAGGGGGCGGTGCATTTCCCGGCGGACGTTCAGACGCTGGATATCGACTTTTATGCTTTTTCGGGCCATAAGCTCTACGGGCCGACCGGCATCGGCGCGCTGTATGGCAAAAGCGAACGGCTGGCGAAAATGTCGCCGTGGCTCGGCGGCGGTAAAATGATCGCCGAAGTCACTTTCGACGGCTTTAAAACCCAGCCCGCGCCCTGGCGCTTCGAAGCGGGAACGCCCAATATCGCCGGGGTGATTGGCCTGAGCGCAGCGCTGGAGTGGCTGGACGAGACGGATATCGCACAGGCGGAAAACTGGAGCCGTGGGCTGGCGACGCTGGCGGAAGAGGAGCTGGCGAAACGTCCGGGATTCCGTTCGCTCCGCTGCCAGGACGCCAGCCTGCTGGCGTTTGATTTTGACGGCGTTCACCATAGCGATATGGTGACGCTGCTGGCGGAATCGGGGATTGCGCTGCGCGCCGGTCAGCACTGCGCTCAGCCGCTGCTGGCGGCGCTTGGCGTCAGCGGTACCCTGCGGGCCTCATTCGCGCCTTATAACACGCAGGACGATGTTTACGCGCTGGTGCACGCCGTGGACCGCGCTCTGGAAATACTGGTGGATTAATGACGACTTCTCACCCTTTTGGTACCCGCGTCACCGAAGCGACCCTTCTCCAGACGTTTACCCCGCTCAGCCAGTGGGAGGATAAATACCGCCAGCTAATTTTACTGGGTAAGCAGCTCCCTGCGCTGCCGGACGACCTCAAAGCGCGGGCTAAAGAGATTGCCGGTTGTGAAAACCGCGTCTGGCTGGGACACTTCATTGACGTCGACGGTAAGCTGCATTTCTTCGGCGATAGCGAAGGCCGTATCGTACGCGGCATGCTGGCGGTGCTGTTGACCGCCATTGAAGGCAAAAGCGCCGCTGATCTGCTGGCGCAGGATCCGCTGGCGCTATTTGATGCGCTGGGGCTGCGCGGCCAGCTGAGCGCCTCGCGCAGCCAGGGGCTCAACGCCCTGAGTGAGGCGGTGCTCGCCGCCGCCCGCGAGGTTGAGGTTTAAGCTCATCCCGGGGGCGGCGCTTGACGCGCCTTGCCGGGCTACGGGTTCGTGCGGTTTTGTCGCCCGGACAGGTGCGCAGCACCGCCTCCGGGGAATTGTCTTGTAGCCCAGGTAAGGTGCCTGCGCCGCGACCCGGGAATTTACGCCGTCTGCCGCTCCGCCTTCGCCAGCATTTTCTTCAGCGCATGGGAGACGGCGACAAAGCCAAAGGTTGCGGTCACCATCGTCGCGGCGCCAAACCCGGATGCGCAATCCATTCGCTTCGGCCCCTCAGCGGTGCTTTTCATCGCACAAACGCTGCCGTCCGCCTGCGGATAAACCAGCGCTTCGGTGGAAAACACGCAATCCACGCCGAGCTTACCTTTGCTGTTCTTCACCACCCCAAACTGGCTCTTCAAACGCTCACGCAGCTTTGCCGCCAGCGGATCCTGGATGGTTTTCGCCAGATCGGCGACCTGGATTTGCGTCGGATCGATTTGTCCGCCCGCGCCGCCGGTGGTGACCAGCGGCACCTTATGGCGACGACAGTAAGCGATTAACGCCGCTTTCGGGCGCACGCTGTCGATGGCATCGATCACATAGCTAAAGCCAACGCCCAGATACTCGGCGACGTTTTCCGGCGTGATAAAATCGTCCACCACCGTCACCCGGCACTCGGGGTTAATCAGGCGAATGCGTTCCGCCATCACCTCGGCTTTCGCCAGACCTACGTTGCCGCCAAGGGCGTGGATCTGGCGATTGGTGTTGGTCACGCAGACATCATCCATATCGATGAGGGTAATCGCGCCAATTCCGGTTCTCGCCAGCGCTTCCGCCGCCCATGAGCCTACGCCGCCGATGCCGACCACGCAGACGTGCGCGTCGGCAAAACATTGCAGCGCCTTTTCACCATATAAACGCGCCGTGCCGCCAAAGCGCTGGCGCCAGGCATCGCTAATTACAACAGACATATAACCTCAAAATAAGTGGACATTCCCGGGTCGCGAGGCAAGGGCCTTACCCGGGCAACAAAATCAGCCATCGTTCCGGGAAATATTCCCGGATTACGTCGTCAATGGCTTATTCAGGCGACCGTAGCCCCGGTAAGCGCAGCGCGACCGGGGAAAATGTGAGCACTAGCTGCTAAAGACGTTGCCTGCGCCCGGGGCGTTTTTCAGCACCCATACGCGGCCATAGTGGTTATACCAACCAGCACGGTGCCCGGCATCCGGGCCAATGCCCTGGTAAATATCGAAGTGCTGGCCTTTAATCGCCCCGCCAACATCAAGTGCCACCATTAAACGCAGCTCGTACTGGCCGTTAAACTTACCGTTATTATCCAGCAGCGGCACCTCCGCCAGCAGCGTGGTGCCTGCAGGAACAATGGAACGGTCGGAGGCCACCGACGCGCGACCGATCAGCGGCACCGCGCTGGCGCCTTTCACCGGCGCGAAGGACTGCGGTTTAAAGAAGACGAACGACGGGTTCTGCTCCAGCAGCTCGCGGACTTCCGCCTCGCTGTGCTTTTCGCCCCATTCGCGAATTGCCTGCATCGACATATCTTCGCGCTTTACTTCCCCGCGGTCGATCAGCACTTTACCGATGCTGTAATAGGGCCAGCCGTTTTTCCCGGCATAGCTAAAGAAGTTCAGCGGCGAGCCGTCGCCAAAATCAATGTAGCCGCTGCCCTGCACGTCCATGATGAAGTTATCCATCAGCGAGTTGCTGTAGGCCAGGATGTAGTTGTCGCTCAGAGCCCCGGCGTAGATGCTGGCGCGAGACGGCAGCTTGCCGCGCTTCGGCGGCATCCGGTAAATCGGATACTGGAACTCGCCCTGGCGAGTATGGCGCGCCTGAACCACCGGCGTGTAGTAGCCGGTAAACTGGACGTTACCGTAGTTATCCGTTCCCTGCATCTGCCAGGCGTCGATACCAAACTGGCTCAGCGTACGGGTATCGCCGCCGGAACGCAGCCACTCCTGAACCGCATTGTAGACGTTGCTCTGGCTGGTATAGAGGCGCGGAGAGGCGCTACGAATCTGTCTCACCTGTTCGGAGAAATCGCCGGCGTTGATCGGCGAACCTACCGCATCAGGTTGGTTAACCAATGAAAACGGCTGGGTGAGTTTACCTTCATTATACTGCTGACCGCGATCGGTCGGTTTTGAGGAACAGGCGGCCAGCATTGCCAGCATTGCGCCTGTTACTGCATATTTTGCCCAACGTCCTTTCATGGTATCTCTTCTTTATGCTGCTAAGCCCGGGTGCGTGATGAAGATAACAAACCCCCAGGGCTAATGAAATGCGCTTAGGTACCGCAAAGGCAATTTTGCGCAAAAAATAGGCTGGAAGTGATTCTATATGCACCATTTTTTACAAAATTGATGATTTCTGCCAAAAAGGGTTGCATCAAAACGTTAGCGGAGTATAGTGCGCTTCCACGGACGCGGGGTGGAGCAGCCTGGTAGCTCGTCGGGCTCATAACCCGAAGGTCGTCAGTTCAAATCTGGCCCCCGCAACCAATTAAAATTTGATGAAGTACAAGCAGTACGGTGACGCGGGGTGGAGCAGCCTGGTAGCTCGTCGGGCTCATAACCCGAAGGTCGTCGGTTCAAATCCGGCCCCCGCAACCAACATCATAAACACCCTCAAGGGTGTTTTTTTGTTTCTGCGATTCGCAAAATCTTATACCTGATTCAGGGAACGGCTAAGCGCCGCTCCCTCACCTTCTCAGCCCTTCGGCAACACAATATTGCTCGCCGCCAGCATCCCCATTTCGTGATACATCGCGCAGGCCGCTTCAACGATCGGCATCGCCAGCGCCGCGCCGCTGCCTTCTCCCAGGCGCATCCCCATGTTCAGGTAGGGTTCCAGCTCGAGATGCATCAACGCCGTACGCGCCCCCTTCTCCGCCGAATAGTGCGACGGGATAAGATAGGGTTTTACCTGCGGCGCAATTCGGCACGCCGCCAGCGCCGCTGCGTAGGAGAGGAAGCCATCGAGCACCACCGGCAGACCGCAGGAGGCCGCGCCCAGCATCACACCCGTCATCCCCAATAAATCAAAACCGCCCACTTTTGCCAGCACGTCCAGACCATCATGCGGATCGGGGCGGTTAACGGCGATGGCCCGTCGTACCACCTCAACTTTATTGCCGACCTTCGCCAACGGCAGATTAGCGCCAATTCCCACCACCTCCTGGGCATCGCTGCCGGTCAGGACGCTGACGATTGCCGCCGCCGGGGTGGTATTGGCCATTCCGAGCTCCCCGACGCCAAACAGCGTGACGCCATCCTCCGCCAGCCCCCGGGTATAGCGCATCACCTCCAGCAGCAGCTCTTCCGCCTGGCTGCGGCGCATTGCCGGACCAACGGCGATATTGCCGCAGCCGCGCGCCACGCGCATGTTGATGACGCCCGGTATCAGCTCGGCATCGATTCCAACATCAATCACGTGCATCTTCGCGCCCGCCTGCGCCGCCAGTACGCAAACGCCGGTTTTGCCCAGCGTCATATTCGCCGCCTGAATTGCGGTCACCGCTTTTGGCGAAATGGCGACCCCTTCGTCCCACACGCCGTGGTCGGCGCACATCACCAGCAGCGCCTTTTTTTTCACCTGCGGCACGCCTTCAAGACCGGGCATACCCGCCAGCTGCACGGCAAGATCTTCAAGGCGTCCAAGGCTTCCGGGCGGTTTCAGCAGACCATCAATATGAAGCCGGGCGCGCGCCATCGCGTTTTCATCAGGCGCAGGGATCGCGCCCAGTAGAGAGGTTAAGCTTTGCATAGAGGTTCTCGTCTTGTTGGCTGACTCATCGCAGAGCCAGCAGGAAGAATAACGCCCGTTACGGCGCGCCTGGCCTATTTGATTTTTACGCCAATGCCCGACACCACCAGCCACACCTCGTCTGCCGCCGCCGCAAGGCGCTGGTTGACGCGTCCGGCGATATCGCGGAAATGGCGGGCAAGACGGTTTTCCGGCACAATCCCCATCCCTACCTCGTTGGTCACCAGCACCACGCGGGCCGGGCAGCGCTGGCAGGCGGCAATCAGTACCGCGATTTCGGCGTCGATCGCCCGCTCCATCGCCGCATAATCCCAGCCGTCCGGCGAGCTGTCGCCCCCCAGCGCAAACAGCAGGTTGGTCACCATGGTGGTGATGCATTCCAGCAAAATCGCCTCCTCTGGGGCGATATCCGGGGTGATCAGCTCATCAAGCTGCTGCCAGCGCTCGGCGGTGCGCCAGTGCGCGGGCCTGCCGTCGCGGTGGTGCTGGATCCTCGCCGCCATCTCGTCATCAAAGACCTGCGAGGTGGCGATATACAGTACCTGCGGCGCATGGGCGATCAGCGCTTCGGCATGGCGGCTTTTACCGCTGCGCGCCCCGCCGGTCACTAAAGTCAGCATACGGGCTCCTGATGTTGGCGCATGATGGCGTAGATTTTTTCGATATCAATATGCTGACGCATCGCGTCCGCCAGCAGATCGAACTGGCGCGATTTATACTGCGCATACTCGAAATTGCTATCCAGCGCCGCCAGCCCTTTACGCTGGCGCAGGCCGTTAACCAGCGCGCGGGTAAATGCATCGCTATCGAACAGGCCGTGCAGATAGGTGCCAAACGCCAGGCCGTCATCGCTGACCGCGCCGTCCGCCACGCTCAGGCCGCCTTTATGTAATTGCATCAGCGAACGGCAGCCGTCGCGCAGCTCGGTTTCGCCCATATGAATTTCGTAGCCGCTTACGGCCAGCCCCGCCGTTGCCGCCAGCCACGCCGGCAGCGCTGTTGCCAGGGTTGCCGTTACCTGGGTCGTCGTCTTGCTTTGCGCAAAGTGGGTGACGGTATTTAGCAACCCCAGCCCCGGCTGCGTGCCAAGCCCCGACTCTACCTCATCGATAATGGTTTCGCCGAGCATCTGATAGCCGCCGCAGATCCCCAGCACCGGTACGCCCTGACGCCGGGCCTGCAGTACCGCATGCGCCATGCCGCTCTCGCGCAGCCAGCCCAGGTCGCCGAGCGTATTTTTACTGCCCGGCAGGATCACCATATCCACGCCCGCCAGCTCCTGCGGCTGGCGAACATAGCGGACGCGGACGTCCGGCTGCGCCGCCAGCGCGTTGAAATCGGTAAAATTGGAGATGTGCGGCACCTGAATCACGGCAATCTCAATATCGCGCCTGTCGGTGCGCAGATATTTCCCTTTTTGCAGCGCGACGCCGTCCTCATCTTCAAGATCGACATCCAGCCACGGCATGACGCCGAGCACCGGGACGCCGGTGAGCGCTTCTATCTGCTCGATCCCGGAATACAGCAGCGCCACGTCGCCGCGAAATTTATTAATAATCACGCCCTTGACCCGCGCGCGCTCGCGATCGTGCAGCAGCGCGAGCGTGCCGTAGATAGAGGCGAATACGCCGCCGCGATCGATATCCGCCACGAGGATCACCGGGCACTGGGCCATCTCGGCCATGCCCATATTGACGATGTCGCGATCGCGCAGATTGATCTCCGCCGGACTTCCTGCCCCTTCCAGCACCAGCACATCATGTTCGGCGGCCAGGCTGTTATAAACCGCGAGGATCTGTTCCCGCAGGCGCGGTTTATATTCGTGATAGCTCACCGCGTCCATATCGGTCGCCACCTTGCCCATCAGCACCACCTGCGCTTTGCGGTCGCTGGTTGGCTTAAGCAGCACCGGGTTCATGCGCACATCCGGGATAATACCCGCCGCTTCGGCCTGGAAAATCTGCGCGCGGCCCATCTCTTTGCCATCCGGCGTGATACCGGAATTGAGCGCCATATTCTGCGATTTAAACGGCGCGGTGCGCTGCCCGTCCTGATAAAAGATGCGGCACAGCCCCGCGACCAGCACGCTTTTGCCGACGTCAGAAGCGGTGCCCTGTAACATAATTGCCAGCGTCATGACGCCTCCTTCATCGCGTTGCTTCGCATCCGCGTAAAAAATTCTTCTTCGGTTTTACACAGCGGCAGCCCGAGCTGCGCGTGCAGTTTCACCAGCCACGGCTGGGTGAGCCCGGCCTGGGCCATCAGTTCGCTGCGGGCAAACACCGCCCCGGGTTCGCCGTGCGCCAGCACTTCGCCGCGGCGTAACACGTAAACCGCATCGCTGATTTCATAGATCAGATCGATATCGTGGCTGGAGATCGCCACGTGGTTGCCCCGATCGGCAATACGCTTAATGATGTCGATCATCTGAGCGCGTCCCGAAGGATCGAGACCCGCCGTCGGCTCGTCGAGCAGTAAATAGCGCGCCTGCAGCACCAGCGCGCCGGCTATCGCCACGCGCTTTTTCTGCCCGTGGCTCAGGCACTGAATCGGCTGGTGACGAAACCCCTGGGCATCGACGAGAGTCAGGGCATCGTCCACCCGGCGGGCAATTTCCTCTTCCGCTACGCCCAGGTTCCGCAGGCTAAAGGCGATATCGCTGTCGATATCGGTATAGAAAATCTGCTGGTCCGGGTCCTGGAAAACGGTCGCCACCTGCTGACGCAGCGCCAGCAGGCCACGCTTGCTGTAGTCCAGCGGTTTTCCTTGCCATAGCACCGCCCCGCTCTGCGGGCGCAGCAGACCGCTCAGGTTCATAAACAGCGTGGATTTTCCGCAGCCGTTCGCCCCTACCAGTCCGGTCACGGCGTGATGGGAAAAATCCAGCGTCAGCCCCTTCAGCACCGGCTCGTCCTGATAGCGAAACCAGAGATCGGTCGTGGCAAGCATACTTATCCTTAAAGGTGAAAATCACCCTGATACAGTTTGATATCCAGCGTGGTGCTCATCTGCTGGTAGCGAATCATCACCCGGGTAAACAGCAGTCCTACCAGCATCGCCAGCGAACGATAGCCCTTCGGCACGCTACGGTAGCCAAAACGTAATGTTTGCGCACGGTGAATCGCCAGCGCTTCGTCTAAAAGAATAAAAATAAAACGCCAGGTCAGCAGGATTTGCTCGGTCAGCAGCCGCGGTACCCGTCCGCGCTTGAGCAGCAAAATAAGCTGCGGGAACGGCAGATTCAGCACCAGCCAGAAGGTGGACGCCAGCGCCGCCAGGCTGCGCCAGAAGGTCTGATTGGCGGTCGTCAACCCCTCCGACGTCATGCCCAGCCAGACGCTGCCCAGCGGTAGGCTCACCAGCAGATCCTGCGGATTGCGGCTAACGCTGAACAGAATGGTCAGCACACCGATCAGCAGGAAGCCAAACGGCAGCGCCATCCAACGGCACCAGCGCCACGGCGAGACCCGCAGCAGCCAGCAGGTTAAGGCGGCAATCAGCACCATTTCGATACCCTGCCCCAACGGAGGCAGGGTAAAAGCCAGCACCATCAGCAGCAGCCAGAACAGGAACTTGCGCTCCGGTGCGACGTGAAACCAGCGGCTCTGATAGCTGAGTCGGTCAAACCCGGTCATCACGGCGCTGTCTGCCTTTGCTGTAGCCCAGAATATAGAAAATTACCGCCGCGCCGAGAGAGCCCTGGAGCGTAAACAGCAGGCTCTCAATTTCTCCGCTAGCCGGTTCGTACAGCGGCTGGAACCACGGCTCATAATGCGGCGCGACCACCTGAATCTGGCTCTCCGCCTCGCCGTCTGAACCGCCGAATTCGCCGCCGTGATCGACAAAGAACGGCAGGATCACCAGCGCCACCACCATGGCGAACAATATCAGCGTCTTTTTCATGTTAATGCCCCTGTGCGGTAATCAGCTGACGTTTGGTCAACTGGTCGTAGATCATGACGGTTAACAGTCCTTCAGCAATGGCGATCGGGATCTGCGTCAGGCAGAAGATCCCCATAAACTTGACGATCGATCCGGTCGCGCCGGCGGCGGGATCCGGAAAGGCCACGCCGAGCTGTACGGAGGTGACAAAGTAGGTCACCAGATCCGCCAGCATCGCGCAGAGAAACACCCCGACGTCGCGGCGAATGCCCGCGCGGCAGGCCATTTTCCACACCATATAGCCGACCACCGGCCCGATGACCGCCATCGACATCCCGTTCGCGCCGAGCGTCGTCAGCCCGCCGTGCGCCAGCAGCAGCGCCTGGAACAGCAGTACGATGGCGCCAAGGATCGCCACCACGCCAGGCCCGAAGAGAATCACCGCCAGGCCGACGCCGGTCGGGTGGGAACAGCTGCCGGTTACGGAAGGAATTTTCAGCGCCGAGAGGACAAAAATAAACGCCCCGCACAGCGCCAGCAGCACCTTCTGATTGTTATCTTCCTGCACAATGCGGCGCAGGCGCACCAGCCCGTACCACAGGCAGGGTAAAAACAGCAGCCACCATGCCAGGGCCCACATCGGCGGTAAAAAACCCTCCATGATGTGCATCGCGAAAGCCTTTTCGGGAACCACTATCAGCAATAGCGCCGCAGCTAACCCGCTGAAAGACAGCTGTTTTAGCTGTTGTTCAAGTTTCATTCTGCATACTCCCACTGTTTATTGACCAGAATGGTCGAGAAATAGGGCAGCGGCTGGTCGTCGCTGACGTCATTGAGATGGCGCCAGCACTGCTCGCCCGGCAGCGTGGCTTCAGACATCATCAGCGCGGCATCCAGCAGACCGTTTTTCGCCAGCAGCGCTTTGATGCGGGGAAACCGCCCGTACACTTTCATCAGCACCAGGCTTTCATGCTGGCGCAGCGCCTGCTCGATTTCCGTTTCCGGCGCGGTGCAGGAGATCACCGCCAGCGATTGCTGCTCCATGGCCAGCGGCGTTTTTGAACGCGCGGCAATGGCGGCAAAAGAGGTGACGCCGGGAACAATCTCCAGCCACTCCGGGCAGCCGATACGCTGGAGTAAGAACACCCAGGTGCTGAACAGCATGGCGTCGCCGAGGGTAATAAAGCCGACCTGCTTGCCCGCTTCCACTTCCTGAACCAGCGCGGCGGCAACCTCATCCCACACCGCCTCTTTTTCCGCGCTGTCGGCGCTCATCGGGAAATGGCAGCAGCGTACTTCGGTCCGTTCGCCGATATACTCGCGCACGATGGAGAGCGCGAGGCTGTCGCCGCCTTTACGTCCGGCGGGCGCGTAGAGAATGTCCAGCGTGCCCAGCACCCGCGCCGCGCGCACGGTGATCAGGTCGGCGGCGCCAGGGCCGGTACTTAAGGCATATAGTTTACCGCTCATGCCGCCTCCTCCATTGCCAGGCTCAGCGCCTGCTGCAGGTGAGCGACGAACATTGCGCGCACCGCCGGATTCTCTCCCAGCCCGTTCAGCCAGGGCGTCGCCGTGATACCGGCGGCGTTGAACAGCGTTTTCCAGGAGTCCTCTTCGTCCGAGGCCATATCGTTAATGGCGTGATCGCCGGCCACCAGCATCAGCGGCATCAGGTGCACGCCCTTCACCCCCTGCTGGCGCAGGCTATCGATAAGAATATCGACTTCCGGATAGCTCTCGACCGCGCCGACCCGCGCCGGAAATCCCTTCGCCGTCATCATATGATCCAGACAGGCGTAGGCGGCGAAAGCGTGATGGCTGGCGCCGTGGCCCATAAAGACCACCGTTTCATCGGCGGCAAGCGGCGGCATCTGCTGGCGCAGCGCCTGCATCAGCTGGACATAATCGTTATGGCTGCTCAGCAGCGGCGCCCCCAGCGTCAGGCGGAGGAACAGCGGGCGCAGGCTTTGCACTTCGCGGACGATCTTTTCATACTCATCGCCGTTGATAATGTGCAGCGACTGAATCGCCACATCCTGGTAGCCCTGCTCGGCCAGCTTCTGCAATGCCTGCAGCGGCGTATCAATCTCGATACCGTCGCGCTGTTTGAGCTTGCGGATAATCATCCCGGAGGTGAAGGCGCGAAACGTGTCGCGGTCCGGACAGCTGGCCGCCAGCTCGCGCTCGCAGGCGACGATGTTCTTTTCACAGGTGTCGGGATAGCTGGTGCCAAAACTGACCACCAGAAGCGCTTTTTTCATTTCTGACTCCTTAAGCAGCGGCCAGCCAGCGCGATAAGCGCCGGGCAAAGGCAGCCTGACTTTCCAGTAACTCTTCACCCGTCACCAGCGGCGCCGGGCGCGTAATCACGATGCAGGGGATACCGGCATCCAGACAGGGTTGTACTTTTTCCTGATAGCCGCCTTCGGCGCCGGAGGCTTTGGTGATCACCACGTCGGCCCGGCACTGGCGGTAAAAAGCGGCGTTGAACGCGGCGCTGAACGGCCCGCACAGGGCGAAAATCTCGCCAACGCCAAACCCCAGCGCGGCGCATTGCGCGATGACATCGGCGACCGGCAACACCCGGGCCAGCAGCGTTTTGTCACCTAATCCCGCCCGCCAGCGCGCCAGATCTTTACTTCCCGTGGTGAGCAGCACGCGCTGGCCGAAACGCCGCGCCACCTCGCAGGCTTGTTCAATGCTCTCCACGGTATAGAGCAGCGGATGCGTCAGGCCGCTCAGCTGCTCTGGGCGCTGATAGCGGCTCAGCAGCACGCCGGCGGTTTCACAGGCCCGGACGATATTGCGGCTTACCGCTTCGGCGTAGGGGTGCGAAGCATCGATCACCCAGCGGGTCCGGTTAGCCTTCAGCCAGGCGATCATCTCCTCCAGCTCGAGGCGCCCGCAGCGCACCTGGCCGCGAATATCCCCCGCCAGCTGCTGACCGGTGGGCGTCGCCACCGACAGGGTGTAGGGGACCTGCGCCGCGTCAAGCTGCTGACACAGCGCCCTCGCGTCGCTGGTTCCGCCCATCACCAGCACCTCGCCGTGGCTCACAGTACGTAGCCTCGCGGCGTGATCATCAGGCCATCCTGGATATACGTCGCTTTGTTGCCGACGATCACCAGGCTGGTCATATCGACCGGTGCAAAATCCATCTCCCCCAGGGTAGTCAGCCATTTCTCCTGTTTTTTACGTCCGGCGGATTTCACGACTCCCACCGGGGTCTGCGCGCTTTTACTGGCCGACAGCAGCTCAAAGGCGCGCGCCAGATGGCCCTCGCGGCCGCGGCTGCGCGGATTGTAAAAACAGATGACGAAGTCGGCTTCCCCGGCGGCGACAATGCGTTTTTCAATCACCGGCCACGGGGTCAGCAGGTCGCTGAGGCTGATATGGCAGAAGTCGTGCATCAGCGGCGCGCCCAGCAGCGAGGCGGCGGCAATGCTGGCGGTCATCCCCGGGATCAGGCGGACTTCCACATCCAGCTTCTGCTTGCTGACCAGTTCAAGCACCAGTCCGGCCATGCCGTAAATACCGGCATCGCCGCTGCTGATCAGCGCCACGTTATGTCCGGCCTGCGCCAGCTCAATCGCCGCCTGGCAGCGCTCAATCTCTTTGCACATTCCGGTTTTAATCACCTGCTTATCGCCGGTAAAGGCTTTCACCAGGTGCGTGTAGGTCTTATAGCCAACGACGATTTCCGCCGCCTGCAGCGCTTCAATGGCCTCCATGGTCATCATGGACTGCGAGCCAGGGCCGATTCCGATTACGCTTAACATCAGTGTGAAACTCCCAAAGTAATAGTGACGCCCTGTTCGCGCAGGGTTTCGCCTAACAGTTGCCCATGGCTCAGCAGCCAGGCCGCCGGACCGGATACGCTCCCCACGCCGACGGTTTTTCTGACGAACGATGAAGCGGGAAAGTGATGCTCATGCTCGCGCAGGGCATCAGCGGGAAAGGTTTCGAACGGTACGCGACAGCAGGAAGCCAGCTGAATCAGCCCCTGCTCGTGCTTCTTCAACGTGACGCTGCCGATAGCTTTCAGCGCCAGCGGATCCAGGCGCTGCGCCTCAAGCTGGCGCGCCAGCAGCGCCGCTAATAGCGGGAATGGCGTATCGCGGCGGCAGCCAATTCCGGCGACCACCCGCTGCGGCACCAGCTTCCAGTGCGGCACGGCGATCGGCGGCAGTTCGTTGCGCAGCGTGACGCAGACCAGCGCATCCAGCTCGGGAAGCTGGTGCAGATCGGTCACGGTGATAAACCCCCGCCGGTCGCAGTGGCGGACGTCTTCATCCAGCTCTTCGTCCCACCACAGACCGACGCGCTGATGGCTGACCAGCATCTGGTTGACGGTTTTCACCGCCGCGCGGAAGTCGCTCATCCGGGCATTAAGCTGGAATGCCAGCGTATCCAGGGCCGCCAACTCGTTGACGTCGGTGGCGGTGGTGATCACCGGGTCGGCGCCGAGCATCCCGGCCAGATAGCGGCTGAGGGCATTCGCGCCCCCCGCATGGCCGGAAAGCAGGCTAATGACGTGCTGGCCGCGTTCGTCGATCACCACCACGGCCGGATCGCTGAACTTATCATTGACCAGCGGGGCCAGCACGCGTACCGCGATCCCGGTGGCGCCGATGAAAATCAGCGCCGAATAGCTGCTGAAGGCCTCCCGCGCGGCGCTGGCAAAACCGTTTTCAAAGGGGAGAAAACCCTCTTCCAGCAGCTTCTCGCTGGTAAAGCAGGTTAACGGCAGCATCGCCGCCAGCCGTTTCGCCAGCCGAACGCCCCCTGGCGTCAGGCAGAAAAGTGCGATTGATTCAGGCTTTACGGTATTCATGGCTAAAGTCCGCCGCGTAGAGTTTTGAGTAGTGATACTCAGAGCCCAGGAAATTCCCGACCAGAATGAGCGCCGTTTTGCGGATCCCCGCCTCGCGTACCTTGTCGCCGATATCCGCCAGCGTACCGCGTACGGTCTGGCTTTCCGGCCAGGTCGCTTTATAGATCACCGCCACCGGCGTGGTTGCCGGATAGCCGCCTTCAATCAGGCGCTCCGCTACCCGGTGAATGCGCTGCACGGAAAGGTAAATCGCCATTGAAGTCTGGTGGCTGGCAAATGATTCAAGCTGCTCGCGCGCCGGCACCGGCGTGCGCCCTTCAAGGCGGGTGATGATCAGGCTCTGGGAGACTTCCGGCACGGTGTACTCGACGCCCAGCTCCGCCGCCGCGCCCAGAAACGCGCTGACGCCCGGCACCACCTGCCAGTCGATACCGCGTTTGGTCAGCTCTTCACCCTGCTCGCGGACCGAGCCATACAGCGACACGTCCCCGGTCTGTAAACGCACTACCGTTTTCCCGGCTTTAACGCCGGCTTCCATAAGGTCGAGAATTTGCTCCAGATGCAGTTCGGCGCTGTCGTGACACTCGGCGCCGGGCGGACAATACTCCAGCAGCTCGGTGTTTATCAGCGACCCGGCGTAGATCACCACCTGGGCCTGCTGGAGCAAGCGGTAGCCCTTGAGGGTAATCAGCTCACGGTCGCCCGGCCCTGCGCCAACGAACCACACACTACGGGGGTCAAATGTCTCAGCCATGGTTTTCTTCCTTCTGACAGGCGATAACAAAAACGGGATTATTCGGTTTGAAATAGTGGCCGCTGCCCAGCGCGGTCAGCGATGAAACGTTCAGCAGCAGGCAATCAATCTGTGTAATCCCCCGCTGCTGCAGATAGTCGAGAGCCGCGTTCAGGTTCTCCTGCAGGATAAAAGTCATTACCAGACGGCCGCCGGGATAGAGCTGCTGCCACGACCAGTCAATCAGTTCGTCGAGACGGCCGCCGCTGCCGCCCATAAAAATGGCGTCGGCCCGCTCGGTAATCACCATCGGCGCTTCACCGGGCAGGATCTCAATATTGCCGCAGGTGAAATGCTGGCGATTTTCGTCCAGCAGCCGGAGAGCCGCGGGGTTGCGTTCGATGGCGGTTACCTGCAAAGAGGGATACTGCAGCGCCGCCTCAATCGACACGCTGCCGGTACCGGCGCCGATATCAATCAGGTGGCTTGCCCGGTGCAGTTCAAGTTTGGCCAGCGCCAGCGCGCGAACCGCTTCTTTGGTCATCGGCACCTTCTCGCCGCGCAAAAAAAGCTCATCTTTCATCGAGGATCACCACCGCGTTCATCTCATATTCGGCATCGACCTCACTGACCGGTAGCCAGTGGATCCGCTCGTTATCCATCGCCAGATTTTCGCCAATCACCATCCAGCGATACCCTTTACCCCGCGCCGCCAGCTGGGCGGCGATTTCCCGCGGCCCGCAGCGCCCGTCGGTCACCATCGCCACCTTGCGCTGACGCGCCAGCTCATCAAAACAGACATCTCGCCCGTGGCTGCTGGTCAGCCAGATATCGTTCATATCAATACCGGCCTTCGCACAGAGATACTGCACCGCGCTGATGCCGGGAATAATGCGCACGCGATCGATGCCAAAGTGGGCTATCAGCCGCGTGCCGATCCCGTAAAAGAGCGGGTCGCCTGAGGCCAGCACCACCACCTTCTGCGCTGCGCGTTCGCCGAGCCAGACCAGCAGTTCGGCAATATTGGCGCCCAGCGCAAACCGTTCGCCGCGAAATCCGGGGAACTGCTGCAAATGCCGCTTACCGCCTACCAGCGCATCCGCACTGGCGACCGCATCTTGCGCCGCCGGCGTCATCAAATGCAGTCCTGACGGCCCCATGCCAACCACCGTTAACATGACATCTCCCGCGCAATCTCGGCCACCGGGCGATTGCTGCCGAGGACCTTGTTATCAAAGGAGAACATGATGGCGTCGCAGACGGGCGGCGTTTTGGTAAAACGCAGCATCTGCATCACCCGCAGGCAGATGCGTTCAGCAAGATGGTTATAGATAGGCTGAAAACCGTACGCGTCAATGTGCTCCATCGCCGCTTCGGTGGTATCGCATTCGCTCACCAGTTGCAGCAGCGCCAGCGGCGCCCCCAACAGCGCCAGATGCGCGACCAGCGTTTCCATGCGCGCATCGGCGATATGGCTGTGGGTATGGAAGATCCCGGCGGCGACTTTAATCAGCTTGCCGGGATGGCCAATCAGCACAATCTGACGGAACCCGAGGCGGACGGCCTCTTCAATCATGTAGCCGACGAAGTTGCTCATGGTGACCACCACCTGCGAGTCGATGCCCATCTGCTCGCGTACGAAGCGTTCACCGTGGTTGCCCGGCACCAGCACCACCCGCTCCAGCCCCGCCGCGCGCTTAATTTCCAGCTCCAGCGACAGCGAACGCTTCCAGCTCTCTTCCGACATCGGCGTCACGATACCGGTGGTGCCGATAATCGAGATACCACCCAGGATCCCCAGCCGCGAGTTATAGGTTTTCTGCGCCCGCTCCTCGCCCTCCGGGGCGAAAATCTCTACCGTCGCCCCGCGCGACGGGCCTATCGCTTCGCGCACCGCCGACTCAATGGTGTGGCGCGGGGTGCGGTTTATCGCCGGGCTGCCGATAGGCAGGCCGATTCCTTTACGGGTGATGGTGCCGATACCTTCGCCGCCGCGCAGGGTTATCTCGCCGGAGTCGTCGAGCGTCACGCGAGCGAAAATCAGCATGCCGTGGGTGGCGTCAACGTCATCGCCGCCGTCTTTACGAATCGCGGCGATCGCCTGCTGCCCTTCGACGTGCGGTGATTCGACGTTAAGACACAGGGTGACGCCGGAAGGAGTCACAATGGAGACCTGATGAATGAGGTGCTGGCGCATCACCATCAGCGCCGCGACCTTTGCCGCCGCCGTCGCGCAGGATCCGGTGGTATAGCCTTTACGCAGCGCCTTGCCGTTGTGCCACACCGGGGCGTCGAAGGATTGCTCGCTCATCTCGCCCCCTGTAAGTGGTACAGAATGGCGTTGACGATAGCGGCGGCGACGTTGCTGCCGCCTTTACGACCCAGCGCGGCAATGCCCGGCAGGCCGCTCTGCGTCAGGGCGTCTTTCGACTCCGCCGCGCCGACGAAGCCGACCGGCACGCCAATCACGCCGTTGACCGCGACATCATGCTCCAGCAGACGAAACAGCGCGGTGGGCGCATTGCCGAAAACAAACACCTTCTCGCCCTCTTCGGCAACCGCAATATCGACCGCCGCCATCGAGCGGGTCATCCCCTGCGCTTTGGCCTCCGCCACCACGCGCGGATCGCTGATATAGCAGCGGCACTCGCCGCCGAATTTCGCCAACAGAGTTTTATTGATCCCGGAAAGGGCCATGGTGGTATCGGTATAAAGCGTGCAGGGCTGGCTCAGGGCGGCGCTTAAGCGAGGAAGCACGTCGGGAGAAAACCACAGGATATCCAGCCAGTCAAAATCGGCGGTGGTGTGGATCACCCGCTTGATAATGGCTTCGTGTAGCGGGCTGGCAAAGCGGTAGTCCGGGCGGGTCTGCGCAATAATGTCGCCAATAATGTCGAAGCTTTTCGCCTCAATCGCCTGCGGTTGCTGGATATAGTGCATTCATTTGTCCTCAGGCTGCGCCGACCAGCCAGAACCGGATCGCCATAAACAGCGCCAGCGCCAGGGTCGAAGACACCCACATCAGTCGAATCGTTCGGGAAATATCGTCTACGGAAACGTCGCGCGTCGCCTCGCCAATCCACGGCTTCTCCACGCGCTGACCAAAGTAATCGTTAGGGCCGCCAAGCCGGATGCCGAGCGCCCCGGCGACGGCGGCCTCCGACCATCCGCAGTTTGGGCTGCTGTGGTTGTAGCGATCGCGCCAGCCGATGCGCAACGCGCGGCCACTCGCTTCACCACAGAGGAGAGCGGCGAGGCTGATAAGCAGCCAGCTCAGGCGAGCGGGGATAAAGTTGGCGACATCATCAAGGCGAGCGCTAACCATGCCGATGGCGCGGTATTTTTCGTGCTTATAGCCGACCATCGAATCCAGGGTGTTGACCGCTTTATAGGCCATCGCCAGCGGCGCGCCGCCGAGCAGCAGGAAGAAGAGCGGCGCGATAATCCCGTCAACGGTGTTTTCCGCCACCGTCTCAACAACCGCGCGATTAATCTGCTGCGGCGCAAGCTGCGACGTGTCGCGCCCGACAATCCATGACAGCTTGCTACGGCTTTCCGCCAGATCCCCCGCGCGCAGCGGTCGCTCGACGTCCCGCGCCGACTGCGCCAGACAGCGTCCGGCCAGCACGGTGAAAATCATCCAGACCTCAACCAGCCAGCCAAGCCACGGATGAATCCTCTGCGCCAGCGTCAGCACGCCCCAGCAGACGCCCCACGTCAGTCCGACTACAACTATCCACATCACCCCGCCGCCGATGCGCAAGGCAACATCGCTACGGCAATAGCGGCGCACGCCGCGCTGAACGTCGGCGATCAGGTTGCCAATCCAGCGCACCGGATGCGGCCAGCTTTGCGGATCGCCGATGATAAAATCGAGAAGCCAGGCAACGCCCCATGCCAGTAGCGTCATAGCGCGCTCCTTGCCGCAGCCAGCCAGTGTTTGAGCATGGTGGGGCGCTGCGCAAAGTGCAGGTGCAGATAGCTGGCGAACGCGTTGCCCACCTGCCAGCCGCCGGACCACTGCTGAAGGGTCATACCGTCGCGGACCTTGCGGCAGGCCAGAACCGCCGGGGACTCGGGAGTAAAATCCGAGTAGTGAAATTCATGTCCGCGCAGGGTTTCGCCCGGCGCCGCCAGCAGCGTTTTGCGCATAGCTCGCGCCTCGCAGTAGCCAAAGCGGGTAAGCCGTTTGCCCATTTTGCTATGGCCGGGAATAAGGTTGGCCATCGGGTAGATATCACCGTTGGCGTCTTCCAGGGAGCTGCCGAGATACATCAGACCGCCGCATTCAGCGTAAATCGCCACCCCGCGCCGGTGCGCCTCCTGCAGCTGCGCCAGCATCGGCGTATTGGCCGCCAGCGCGGCAGCATGAATTTCCGGATAGCCGCCGCCGAGCCAAATCATCTGGCACGGTGGAAGCTCGCTATCGTGCAGCGGGCTGAAGCGCACGATATTCACTCCGCAGCGTTCAAGCAGCGAGAGGTTATCCGGGTAGTAAAAGTTGAAGGCCTCGTCGTCGGCCAGCGCCAGCGTCAGGCCCGCGCCAGCATCAGGGGACGGCAGCGTCGGCCACTCCCCGGCGGGTAGGATGGAGAGCTGGCTGAGGGTAAGAAGCTGTTCAATATCCAGCGTTTGCGCCAGCGTTTGGGCAAAATCGCGCCACGGCTGCTGGTTAACCAGCGACTCGCGGGCGGTAACCAGTCCCAGATGGCGTTCGGGTAGCGCCACCCCTTCCACTCGCGGTACGTAGCCGAGCACCGGCAGCTCGCAGTAGCGTTCAATGGCGCCTTTGAGAAGCTGATAATGGCTTTCGCTGTTGACGCGATTGACGATAACGCCGGCAATGTTAAGACTGGGGTCGAAGTGTTGAAATCCCATCACCGTGGCGGCGATGGAGGTGGAAACCGCTTTGCCATCTACCAGCAAAATGACCGGACAGCCGAGCTGTTTAGCCATCGCGGCGGTGCTGCAGTAGCCTGGGTCGGTACCGAAGCCGTCATACAGCCCCATCACGCCCTCAATGACCGCGATATCCGCCCGCTGCATCTGTTCGCAAAATAGCGCGTTAAGCACCGGTTCCGGGAGCATAAAGCTGTCGAGGTTGCGGGAAGCGACGCCGCTGACGGCGGTGTGCCAGCCGGTGTCGAGGTAGTCCGGGCCGACTTTGCAGGGCTGAACCCGCATGCCGCGCTGCTTCAACAGGCTGAGCAGGCCAAGCGTGACCGTAGTTTTACCACAACCGCTGCCGGTACCTGCAAGAATGAATGCGTGCTGCCTGGCTGCCATACCCCGATCCTGTGCCGGGTGGTAGGGCTGCGTGCATTCCCAGTCTTTCGACTGTACGCATCTGAGCAACCCACTTCCCACCGAAGTTGTTGATTATTACCGACAGGCAGGTCTTCTGGCTTAGCGTCGTCCTCCCCCATCCTTCCCAATCCGGTAAGCAGATCAGTGGCTAAATATGGGTTCGTCAGCATCACAGCAGCGGGGGCTGCGGGGGATTCACACCCCCTTCCCTGGCGCCTGTCGGTTTTATCGAGCGGGATGAAACCCACTCGAATGATTCCCGGAACATCTTACGGAAGCAGGATGGCTCCCGTCGTGTTTAATTTTTAATTACCAAAGCCGTTTCATTACGCCGATGGCGCGCTGAAAGCCATTTCGGATATCACTCTATCTCATCAAATAAATAAAAACTGGTGCAGCTTATCGTTCTCTCATTATTAATTTGTTGCGCTATGACAATTTATTGCTCTGAATGAGATATTTTCATTTTATAATGAGCCAGATACGCGGGTATAACAAAAATCGGCAATAACAAATTATTGTCATTTAAAATGGCTCAGTTTGTGATCTGGCGTTAATTTGCTGGCGATAGGCCTGCGGAGTCACCTGATAGGCCTGGCGAAAAACTTTGCAAAAATAACTGGTTTGCGAAAATCCTAAATTCCGCGCAATGCTGGCGATGCTCCAGTCGCTGTGGCAAAGCAGCTCTTTGGCGCTCACCATCCGCTGATGGTTCACCCAGGCATTAAAGCCAATACCCTGATATTTTTTGAACAGCTTACTGAAGTAATAGGGGCTGAGATAAACGTGAGCGGCGACGTCTTCCAGGCGAAGCTCGTCGGATAAATGGGCATCAATGTAGCGCAGCGCCTTCTTCATTTTGCTGTCATGAGGGCTGGCAACGCGGCTGGCGCGCGCAGGTTCCGGCTGCTGGGGATTATCTTTAATCACCACAAAGTTGAGCTGTTTTTTAAGGCAGTTTTCGACGATGAGCTTCAGTAAATCAGCAGAAGCAATCACTCTGGAGTAGTCCATTTCCGGCACGTCGCGAAACGCTTTAAGCAGCTCAGGGTCGGCCTGCCAGCGGTCATCCACGTTGAGGATATCGACCAGTTCAACATCGTTGCTTAAGCGCACCTGGCCGCAAAGCACAAAGCCTACAAGGTGCCCGGCAATGACCAGAGGAATGGAGAAATCGGTTAACCCGGCGTGGCAGCGGTAGATACAGAGCTGATCGGTTTTAGACGCCTCAAGCCCGCCGCAGCGGTCGCTCATTCGACAGCGGGTGCTGTGCTGGGGATGCTGGCGCATCAGCTGGCAAAAAGGTGTGAAGTTAAACAGTTCAGATATTTCATCACCATGAATATTGACGACCACCACCGCCAGACTGGTGGCCTGCGCAAAATCCTGTGCGATTTTATTAATGAGTTCTGAGTTCAGTGTGCTCGCAGAAATCATGATAAAACCTCTCAGTTAATTTTTTGTTATAAATAAAACATTTCTTTAATATTTACTTCCTTTCATCATCAATTGCCGCCAACGATAAAAGAATAATACGATAGCAAAAGTCTCCCATCCGTGGGAGACGTTTTTGGCGAGTTCGTGATACCGGTTCATGAAAATTTTTGGCTATTTCAGCCGTGACCTTAATCCTCTAATTTACAGGTATTACACGGTAGATTATTACCAATCAGATAACGATAGATGGCCGCGCCGAGACAAGCGCCGATCAGTGGCGCAATAATCGGCACAATAAAGTACGGAATATCCCTTCCGCCGGTCATCGCGATATCGCCCCAACCCGCCATCCACGTAAACAGCTTCGGCCCAAAATCACGCGCCGGATTCATCGCAAAGCCGGTCAGCGGCCCGGTTGAAGCGCCAATTACCGCCACCAGCAGGCCGATCAGCAGCGGGGCCAGCGGCCCTTTCGGTACGCCGTTGCCGTCGTCGGTCAGCGCCATAATCATCCCCATCAGCATGGAGGTGATCACCACTTCAACCAGCGCCGCATGCCAGATGCTCAGCGATGCCGCCGGGTAGGTGCTGAAAATACTCGCCAGCTGCAGGCTCTCTACGCTGCCGCGCGCGATATGGTGGGCGGATTCAAACTCGGTAAACATCGTGCTGTACAGCACATAGGCCAGCACCGCGCCGCCAAAGGCGCCGGCAACCTGTGAAACGATATAGGGGAAAACTTTTCGTCCGGGAAAGCAGGCAAACAGCCATAAAGCGACGGTCACCGCCGGGTTGAGATGCCCGCCGGAGATCCCCGAAGTCAGATACACGGCAAGCGAGATCCCCAACCCCCAGATAATGCATATCTCCCACAGTCCGAGGCTGGCTCCCGCCACCTTTAACGCGCTCAGGCAGCCGATGCCGAAAAACAAAAATAGCCCGGTGCCCAAAAACTCGGCGGTACATTGCGCTTTTAACGAATCATTCATTATGACACCTTCTTAGCAGAGTTCGTGTCCTGACCAGCCAACATCCTGCTGGCAGTAGAGTACAACGGGCACCACTATATGAACTCCCGTCCGCAAATTGTTGGCAACCTGCTGACGGCAGCCTCCGGAAAATTCGGGCATCAATAACAAATTATTGTCATTAAATAACTCAGAATTGCATTGCTCACGCGCGGCTTTCGCAATTATGCCACCGCCATGGCATGCAAAAATATTGCTAAAACCAACTCATCGTTTTCCAACAAACATCACAAATCAGATTCTCTCGCATAGCAGATAAAATTAAAATCGTCATGAACAAATTTGTAAATATGGAATATACAAAACAAGATAATCACATCAACACAAATAAAAATAACAAATAACATCAAACAGTTAAATAAATAAACGACAATTTTATATTATCCAATACCCACTATTTTTTCACCATCAAATTGAAGTCAGCCATTCTTTTTCCTCGCATCTTCTTATAGTCCCAACTATCGGAACACTCCATGCGAGGTCTTTATGCAACAAGAAGCACTAGGAATGGTAGAAACCAAAGGCTTAACCGCAGCCATAGAGGCCGCTGATGCAATGGTTAAGTCAGCCAATGTGATGTTAGTGGGCTATGAAAAGATTGGCTCCGGGCTGGTAACCGTCATCGTGCGCGGCGATGTTGGCGCGGTAAAAGCGGCCACCGATGCGGGTGCCGCCGCCGCACGTAACGTGGGTGAAGTGAAAGCCGTACACGTCATCCCACGCCCTCACACCGATGTAGAAAAAATCTTACCGAAGGGAATTAGCCAATGAGCAGCAATGAGCTGGTTGAACAGATCATGGCTCAGGTGATTGCCCGCGTGGCAACGCCGGAACAGCAGGCCATCCCTACTGAAAACCATCCAATACGAGAGACGGCTATGGCAGAAAAAAGCTGCAGTTTAACGGAATTTGTCGGGACCGCCATTGGCGACACCCTGGGCCTGGTTATCGCCAACGTCGATACCGCCCTGCTGGACGCGATGAAGCTTGAAAAGCGCTATCGCTCCATCGGCATTCTCGGCGCCCGTACCGGCGCAGGCCCGCACATTATGGCGGCGGACGAAGCGGTGAAAGCCACCAACACCGAAGTGGTCAGCATTGAGCTTCCGCGCGATACCAAAGGCGGTGCAGGCCACGGTTCGTTGATTATTTTAGGCGGCAACGACGTTTCCGACGTTAAGCGCGGGATTGAAGTTGCGCTGAAAGAGCTCGACCGCACCTTCGGCGATGTTTACGGCAATGAAGCCGGACATATCGAGCTGCAGTACACCGCCCGCGCCAGCTACGCCCTGGAAAAAGCCTTCGGCGCGCCGATTGGCCGCGCCTGCGGCATTATCGTCGGCGCACCGGCCTCCGTTGGCGTGCTGATGGCCGATACCGCCCTGAAGTCAGCCAACGTAGAAGTCGTGGCGTATAGCTCTCCGGCGCACGGCACCAGCTTCAGTAACGAAGCCATCCTGGTGATTTCCGGCGACTCTGGCGCGGTCCGCCAGGCAGTCACCTCCGCGCGCGAAATCGGTAAAACCGTCCTTGCGACCCTCGGTTCTGAACCGAAAAACGATCGCCCGTCCTACATCTGATACCTACGAGGCTGATTCATGAGATCGAAAAGATTTGAAGCACTGGCGAAACGCCCTGTGAATCAGGACGGCTTCGTTAAGGAATGGATCGAAGAAGGCTTTATCGCGATGGAAAGCCCGAACGATCCGAAACCGTCGATAAAAATCGTTAACGGCGCGGTGACCGAGCTGGACGGGAAACCGGTGAGCGATTTTGACCTGATCGACCACTTTATCGCCCGCTACGGCATTAACCTGAACCGCGCCGAAGAAGTGATGGCGATGGATTCGGTTAAGCTGGCCAACATGCTGTGCGATCCGAACGTTAAACGCAGCGAAATCGTCCCGCTGACCACCGCGATGACGCCGGCAAAAATTGTCGAAGTGGTTTCGCATATGAACGTCGTTGAGATGATGATGGCGATGCAGAAAATGCGTGCCCGCCGCACCCCATCCCAGCAGGCGCACGTCACCAACGTCAAAGATAACCCGGTACAGATTGCCGCCGACGCCGCCGAAGGCGCATGGCGCGGATTTGACGAACAGGAAACCACCGTTGCGGTAGCGCGCTACGCGCCGTTCAACGCCATCGCGCTGCTGGTCGGCTCGCAGGTAGGCCGTCCGGGCGTACTGACTCAGTGCTCGCTGGAAGAAGCCACCGAGCTGAAGCTCGGCATGCTGGGCCACACCTGCTACGCCGAAACCATCTCTGTCTACGGTACCGAACCGGTCTTTACCGACGGCGACGACACGCCGTGGTCGAAGGGTTTCTTAGCCTCCTCCTACGCCTCTCGCGGTCTGAAAATGCGCTTCACCTCCGGCTCCGGCTCCGAAGTGCAGATGGGCTACGCCGAAGGCAAATCCATGCTTTACCTGGAAGCGCGCTGCATCTACATCACCAAAGCCGCGGGCGTACAGGGCCTGCAAAACGGTTCCGTTAGCTGCATCGGCGTGCCGTCTGCGGTACCTTCCGGCATTCGCGCGGTGCTGGCGGAAAACCTGATCTGTTCGTCGCTGGATCTGGAGTGCGCCTCCAGTAACGACCAGACCTTCACCCACTCCGATATGCGTCGTACCGCGCGCCTGCTGATGCAGTTTCTGCCGGGGACCGACTTTATCTCTTCCGGTTATTCCGCGGTGCCGAACTACGACAACATGTTCGCCGGTTCCAACGAAGATGCCGAAGACTTTGACGACTACAACGTCATCCAGCGCGACCTGAAGGTGGACGGTGGTCTGCGTCCGGTTCGCGAAGAAGATGTTATCGCCATCCGGAATAAGGCTGCCCGCGCGCTGCAGGCCGTTTTTGCCGGAATGGGGCTGCCGCCGATTACCGATGAAGAAGTTGAAGCCGCGACCTACGCCCACGGTTCGAAAGATATGCCGGAACGCAACATCGTTGAAGACATCAAGTTCGCCCAGGAAATCATCAATAAAAACCGCAACGGCCTGGAAGTAGTGAAAGCGCTGGCGCAGGGCGGGTTCACCGACGTTGCCCAGGACATGCTCAACATCCAGAAAGCCAAACTGACCGGAGACTATCTGCATACCTCCGCAATTATCGTCGGCGATGGGCAGGTGCTGTCAGCCGTCAACGACGTTAACGACTATGCCGGTCCGGCAACGGGCTATCGCCTGCAGGGCGAACGCTGGGAAGAGATTAAAAACATCCCTGGCGCTCTTGATCCCAACGAGATTGATTAAGGGGTGAGAAATGGAAATTAATGAAAAATTGCTGCGCCAGATAATTGAAGAAGTGCTCAGCGAGATGAAGGGCAGCGATAAACCCGTCTCGTTTACTGCGCCAGCGGCCTCCGCGGCGCCCCAGGCCACGCCGCCCGCCGGCGACGGCTTCCTGACGGAAGTGGGCGAAGCGCGTCAGGGAACCCAGCAGGACGAAGTGATTATCGCCGTCGGCCCGGCTTTCGGCCTGGCGCAGACCGTCAATATCGTCGGCATACCGCATAAGAGCATTTTGCGCGAAGTCATTGCCGGTATTGAAGAAGAAGGCATTAAGGCGCGCGTGATTCGCTGCTTTAAATCCTCCGACGTGGCCTTCGTCGCCGTTGAAGGCAATCGCCTGAGCGGTTCCGGCATCTCTATCGGCATCCAGTCAAAAGGCACCACGGTGATTCACCAGCAGGGGCTGCCGCCGCTCTCTAACCTGGAGCTGTTCCCCCAGGCGCCGCTGCTGACCCTGGAAACCTATCGCCAGATTGGTAAAAACGCCGCCCGCTATGCGAAACGCGAATCGCCGCAGCCGGTCCCGACGCTGAACGACCAGATGGCGCGGCCAAAATACCAGGCGAAATCGGCCATTTTGCACATTAAAGAGACCAAGTACGTGGTGACGGGCAAAAACCCGCAGGAACTGCGCGTGGCGCTTTGATAAAGGATAACTCCATGAATACCGACGCAATTGAATCGATGGTGCGCGACGTATTAAGCCGCATGAACAGCCTGCAGGGCGAGGCGCCGACGGCGGCTCCGGCGGCAGACGGCGCGTCCCGTAGCGCAAAGGTCAGCGACTACCCGCTGGCGAACAAACACCCGGAATGGGTGAAAACCGCCACCAATAAAACGCTGGACGACTTTACGCTGGAAAACGTGCTGAGCAACAAAGTTACCGCCCAGGATATGCGTATTACCCCGGAAACGCTGCGCATACAGGCTTCTATCGCCAGGGACGCGGGCCGCGACCGGCTGGCGATGAACTTCGAACGCGCCGCCGAACTGACCGCGGTACCGGACGATCGCATTCTTGAAATCTACAACGCCCTCCGCCCCTATCGCTCGACGAAAGAGGAGCTGCTGGCGATCGCCGACGATCTCGAAAGCCGCTATCAGGCGAAGATTTGCGCCGCTTTCGTTCGCGAAGCGGCAACGCTGTACGTCGAGCGTAAAAAACTCAAAGGCGACGATTAATTACAGGGGTATGTGATGCGATATATAGCTGGCATTGATATCGGCAACTCATCGACGGAAGTCGCCCTGGCGACTCTGAATGAGGCTGGCACGCTGACAATCACCCACAGCGCGCTGGCGGAAACCACCGGGATCAAAGGCACGTTGCGTAACGTGTTCGGTATTCAGGAGGCGCTCGCCCTCGTCGCCAGAGGCGCCGGGATCGCTGTCAGCGATATTTCGCTCATCCGCATTAATGAAGCTACGCCGGTGATTGGCGATGTGGCGATGGAAACCATTACCGAGACCATCATCACCGAATCGACCATGATCGGCCATAACCCGAAAACGCCCGGCGGCGCGGGGCTTGGCGTGGGCATCACCATTACGCCGCAGGAGCTGTTAACCCGCCCGGCGGACGCGCCCTATATCCTGGTGGTGTCGTCGGCGTTCGATTTTGCCGATATCGCCAGCGTGATTAACGCTTCCCTGCGCGCCGGATATCAGATTACCGGCGTCATTTTGCAACGCGACGATGGCGTACTGGTCAGCAACCGGCTGGAAAAACCGCTGCCGATTGTTGACGAAGTGCTGTACATCGACCGCATTCCGCTGGGAATGCTGGCGGCAATTGAGGTCGCCGTCCCGGGGAAGGTCATCGAAACGCTCTCTAACCCCTACGGCATCGCCACCGTATTCAACCTCAACGCCGAGGAGACGAAAAACATCGTCCCGATGGCTCGTGCGCTGATTGGCAACCGTTCCGCCGTGGTGGTCAAAACGCCATCCGGTGACGTCAAAGCGCGCGCGATACCCGCCGGTAACCTTGAGCTGCTGGCCCAGGGCCGGAGCGTACGCGTAGACGTTGCCGCTGGCGCCGAAGCCATCATGAAAGCGGTCGACGGCTGCGGCAAGCTCGATAACGTCACCGGCGAGTCGGGGACCAATATCGGCGGCATGCTGGAACACGTGCGCCAGACCATGGCCGAGCTGACCAACAAGCCCAGCAGCGAAATATTCATTCAGGACCTGCTGGCCGTCGATACCTCGGTGCCGGTGAGCGTCACCGGCGGTCTTGCCGGGGAGTTCTCGCTGGAGCAGGCCGTGGGCATCGCCTCAATGGTGAAATCGGATCGTCTGCAGATGGCGATGATTGCCCGCGAAATCGAGCAGAAGCTCAATATCGACGTGCAGATCGGCGGCGCCGAGGCCGAAGCCGCCATTCTGGGCGCGCTGACCACGCCGGGTACCACCCGACCGCTGGCGATCCTCGACCTCGGCGCAGGCTCCACCGATGCCTCCATCATCAACCCCAAAGGCGAAATCATCGCCACTCACCTCGCCGGAGCTGGCGATATGGTGACGATGATTATTGCCCGCGAGCTGGGGCTGGAAGACCGCTATCTGGCGGAAGAGATCAAGAAGTATCCGCTGGCCAAGGTGGAAAGTCTGTTCCATTTACGCCACGAGGACGGCAGCGTGCAGTTCTTCTCCACGCCGCTGCCCCCCGCCGTATTCGCCCGCGTCTGCGTGGTGAAACCGGACGAACTGGTGCCACTACCCGGCGACTTAGCGCTGGAAAAAGTGCGCGCCATTCGCCGCAGCGCCAAAGAGCGGGTCTTTGTCACCAACGCCCTGCGCGCACTGCGTCAGGTCAGCCCCACCGGCAACATTCGCGATATTCCGTTCGTGGTGCTGGTCGGCGGTTCGTCGCTGGATTTCGAGGTCCCGCAGCTGGTCACTGATGCGCTGGCGCACTACCGCCTGGTTGCCGGGCGGGGAAATATTCGCGGCAGCGAGGGCCCCAGAAACGCGGTGGCCACCGGCCTGATTCTCTCCTGGCATAAGGAGTTCGCGCATGGACAGTAATCACAGCGCCCCGGCTATTGTGATCGCCGCCATCGACGGCTGCGACGGCCTGTGGCGCGAAGTGCTGCTGGGTATCGAAGAGGAAGGCATTCCTTTCCTGCTCCAGCATCACCCGGCCGGGGATGTCGTGGACAGCGCCTGGCAGGCGGCGCGCAGCTCGCCGCTACTGGTGGGCATCGCCTGCGATCGCCATACGCTGGTCGTGCACTACAAAAATTTACCCGCATCGGCGCCGCTTTTTACGCTGATGCATCATCAGGACAGTCAGGCCCAACGTAACACCGGTAATAACGCGGCACGGCTGGTCAAAGGGATCCCGTTCCGGGATCTGAATAGCTAAGCAACAGGAGAACAGCAGTATGAATAACGCACTGGGACTGGTTGAAACAAAAGGGTTAGTAGGCGCCATTGAGGCCGCCGATGCAATGGTGAAATCGGCCAACGTGCAGCTGGTCGGCTACGAAAAAATTGGCTCGGGTCTGGTGACCGTAATGGTTCGCGGCGATGTCGGCGCGGTCAAAGCGGCGGTAGATGCGGGCAGCGCGGCGGCAAGCGTCGTAGGCGAAGTGAAATCCTGCCACGTGATCCCGCGTCCGCACAGCGACGTTGAGGCCATTTTACCGAAATCAGCCTGATTGATGGCGAATAAGGAGCACCGCGTGAAGCAATCACTGGGATTACTTGAAGTTTGTGGTCTGGCACTGGCTATTAGCTGCGCCGATATCATGGCGAAATCCGCTTCTATCACGCTGGTCGCCCTCGAAAAGACCAATGGTTCAGGCTGGACGGTCATTAAAATTACCGGTGATGTGGCCTCAGTACAGGCGGCCATCACCACCGGTGCACAGTTTGCCGAACAGCGAAACGGTCTGGTGGCTCATAAAGTCATCGCCAGACCCGGAGAAGGGATCCTGCCCGCAGAGGCTCCCCCATCCTCCGTCATGGAACCTGAGCCTGAAGAGTCAGAGACGGCTAATGTCGTTTCTGAAGCGCCAGCAGAAGAGCCCCTCCAGCAACAAGGCGTGGTCAGCTGCAACCTGTGCCTGGATCCAAAATGTCCGCGCCAGAAGGGCGAGCCGCGCACCCTTTGCATTCATCCCGGCAAGCGAGGTGAAGCGTAATGGATAAACAGCTTCTCGAATCAACGGTCAGTAAAGTCCTCGACGAGATGCGTCTGCGGCCCATTCCGCTGGGGGTTTCAAATCGTCATATCCACCTGTCGGCGTCGGATTATGAACGCCTGTTTCCTGGCCATCCCATCAGCGAGAAAAAAGCGCTGCTGCAGCCGGGACAGTACGCTGCGGAGCAAACCGTCACCCTGGTAGGGCCGAAGGGGCAGCTTAAAAATGTGCGCCTGCTCGGCCCACTGCGTTCGGTAAGCCAGGTGGAAATATCGCGTACCGATGCCAGAACCCTGGGGGTTGCGGCGCCGCTGAGAATGTCCGGCGATCTGAAAGGGACGCCGGGCATCCGTCTGGTCAGCCCCTATGGCGAACTGACGCTCTCGTCAGGAGTTATCGTCGCGCAACGGCATATTCATATGTCGCCGCTCGATGCGCTGATCCTGCGGGTTTCCCACGGCGATAGGGTCTCCGTGGCCATTGAAGGCGACGAGCGCGGGCTGATTTTCAACAACGTGGCGATTCGCGTTTCACCGGATATGCGTCTCGAAATGCACATTGATACCGATGAAGCCAACGCCGCTGGCGCCGATAATCCGCAGGCCTTTGCCCGGCTGGTAGGCCCGCGATGAACGGCGAAGTTCTGCCGCGCATCGTGGAGGAAATCGTCTCCAGGCTGCAGCGTCGCGCCCACAGCACGGCGACGCTGAGCGTTGCGCAGCTGCGCGATGCCGACTGCCCCGGGCTGTTCAGCCAGCACGCCTCGCTGCGCATCCTGCTTGTCGACCTGCCGCTGCTGGGCCAGCTGACGGAGGCGGAAACCGACGATCCTGCGGCCCGGAAAATTCACGACGCGCTGGCTTTCGGCATCCGCGTGCAGCTCACCCTGCACAGCCAGCTGCTGCCGGTTATCCCGGTCAAAAAACTGGCGCGCCTGCCGACGATCTTCACCGACGAGCGCGGGCTGCCGCTGATCCTGCACGCAGGATCGGTGCTGAGCTATCGCGACGTCGCGCAGCTGGGCCAGGGTCGCCTGGTTATCCACCGCAAATGCATCGTGACCGCGCTGGCGCGCGAAGCGGCACAGGCGCGGCATATTCAATTAATTAAGCAGGAGTAAATCATGCATCTGGCACGAGTCACGGGCGCGGTTGTCTCCACGCAAAAATCGCCTTCCCTGATCGGCAAAAAGCTGCTGCTGGTGCGGCGGGTCAGCGCCGATGGCGAGCTTCCCGCCTCGCCGACCTCCGGCGATGAAGTCGCCGTGGATTCCGTCGGCGCGGGGATCGGCGAGCTGGTTCTGCTCAGCGGCGGCTCCAGCGCCAGGCACGTTTTTTCCGGGCCAAACGAGGCCATCGACCTCGCCGTTGTCGGCATTGTCGATACGCTTTCACGTTAAGGAGCGAATATGGCGATTTATACCCGAACGGGCGACGCTGGCACCACCTCACTCTTTACCGGCCAGCGGGTGAGTAAAACCCACCCGCGGGTTGAAGCCTACGGCACGCTGGATGAGCTGAACGCCGCGCTGAGCCTGTGCGCCTGCGCCGCCGCGGATGAAAATCACCGCGCCTTACTTGAGGCCATCCAGCAGCAGCTTTTTTGGTTTAGCGCAGAACTGGCCAGCGACAGCGAACGGCCGTCACCGAAACAGCGCTACATCAGCAGCGAAGAGATTTCCGCTCTGGAAGCCGCCATCGATCGGGCCATGGCCCGCGTCGAACCGCTGCACAGTTTTATTTTACCCGGCCGCTGCGAAGCCGCGAGCCGCCTGCATTTTGCCCGCACGCTGGCCCGCCGGGCCGAACGGCGACTGGTTGAGCTGGCGGCGGAAGTCAACGTGCGCCAGGTGCTGATGCGCTACATCAATCGCTTGTCAGACTGCCTGTACGCCCTGGCGCGCGCGGAAGATAGCGATGCGCACCAGAACAACATCATTCGTGAAGTGAGCCGGCGCTATCTGGCCGCCACTCTACCGAGCCGCAGCAAGGAGAAGACGCCCCTGGACCTTTCATTCCACGATCTGCACCAGCTCACCCGCGCCGCCGTTGAGCGCGCGCAGCAGCTTCAGGTGCCGGTGGTGATCAGCATCGTTGACGCACACGGCACCGAAACCGTGACCTGGCGGATGCCGGACGCCCTGCTGGTCAGCAGCGAACTGGCGCCGAAAAAAGCCTGGACCGCGGTGGCGATGAAAACGGCGACCCATGAGCTGAGCGAGGCCGTTCAGCCGGGCGCCGCGCTTTATGGCCTCGAAACGCATTTGCAGGGAAAAGTGGTTACCTTTGGCGGCGGTTACGCCCTGTGGCGCGACGGCTCATTAATTGGGGGTCTTGGCATCAGCGGCGGCAGCGTTGAACAGGACATGGATATAGCACAGACCGCCATCGCGGCCATTAACGTGGGAACTCATCAATGAATACTTCTGAACTCGAAACGCTTATTCGCACCATTCTTAGCGAACAGTTAACCCCAGCCCAAACGCCAAACCCGGCGCAGGGCAAAGGGATTTTTCAGTCCGTGAGCGAGGCCATTGATGCCGCGCATCAGGCGTTCTTACGTTATCAGCAGTGCCCGCTAAAAACCCGCAGCGCCATCATTAGCGCAATGCGTCAGGAGCTGACGCCGCATCTGGCCGCCCTGGCGGAAGAGAGCGCCAATGAAACGGGGATGGGCAACAAAGAAGATAAATTTTTGAAAAACAAAGCTGCGCTGGACAACACGCCGGGCGTGGAAGATCTCACCACCACGGCACTGACCGGCGACGGCGGCATGGTGCTGTTTGAGTATTCGCCATTTGGCGTTATCGGGTCGGTCGCACCGAGCACCAACCCGACGGAAACCATCATTAATAACAGCATCAGCATGCTGGCGGCGGGCAATAGCGTCTACTTCAGCCCGCATCCGGGAGCAAAAAAGGTCTCACTGAAGCTGATTAGCATGATTGAAGAGATTGTTTTCCGCTGCTGCGGCATCCGCAATCTGGTGGTTACCGTAGCAGAACCCACTTTCGAAGCCACCCAGCAGATGATGGCCCATCCGCGCATTGCGGTTCTGGCCATTACCGGCGGCCCGGGTATTGTGGCGATGGGCATGAAGAGCGGTAAGAAAGTCATTGGCGCTGGCGCGGGTAACCCGCCCTGCATCGTTGATGAAACGGCGGATCTGGTTAAAGCGGCGGAAGATATCATCAACGGCGCCTCGTTCGATTACAACCTGCCCTGCATTGCCGAGAAGAGCCTGATTGTGGTGGAGAGCGTCGCCGAACGTCTGGTGCAGCAAATGCAAACCTTCGGCGCGCTGCTGCTGAGCCCTGCCGACACTGACAAACTCCGGGCCGCCTGCCTGCCTGAAGGCCAGGCGAATAAAAAACTGGTCGGCAAAAGCCCATCAGCCATGCTGGAAGCGGCCGGCATCGCCGTTCCGGCGAAAGCGCCGCGTCTGCTGATAGCGCTGGTTAACGCCGACGATCCGTGGGTCACCAGCGAGCAGCTGATGCCGATGCTGCCGATAGTGAAAGTTAGCGATTTCGATAGCGCGCTGGCCCTGGCGCTGAAGGTTGAAGAGGGACTGCATCATACCGCCATTATGCACTCGCAGAACGTGTCGCGCCTGAACCTCGCGGCCCGCACCCTGCAAACCTCGATATTCGTCAAGAACGGCCCCTCTTATGCCGGGATCGGCGTCGGCGGCGAAGGCTTTACCACCTTTACTATCGCCACGCCGACCGGTGAAGGGACAACCTCGGCGCGCACGTTTGCCCGCTCCCGTCGCTGCGTGCTGACCAACGGCTTTTCCATTCGCTAACCGAGGTCGCGATGAAGACTTTCTCACTACAAACGCGGTTGTACAGCGGTCAGGGTAGCCTGGCGGTGCTCAAGCGCTTTACCAACAAGCACATCTGGATTATCTGCGATGGCTTTCTTGCGCGCTCGCCGCTGCTGGAAACCCTGCGTCAGGCGTTGCCCGCAGATAACCGCATTAGCGTCTTTAGCGAGATAACCCCGGACCCCACTATCCACACCGTGGTACAGGGCATTGCGCAAATGCAGGCCCTGCAGCCGCAGGTGGTCATCGGCTTCGGCGGCGGATCGGCAATGGATGCGGCGAAAGCTATCGTCTGGTTCAGTCAGCAGAGCGGCATCAGCATCGAAACCTGCGTGGCTATACCGACCACCAGCGGTACCGGTTCAGAAGTAACCAGCGCCTGCGTAATTAGCGATCCGGATAAAGGCATCAAGTACCCGCTGTTCAACAATGCGCTCTATCCCGATATGGCGATCCTTGACCCGGAGCTGGTGGTCAGCGTGCCGCCGCAGATTACGGCCAACACCGGCATGGACGTGCTGACCCACGCGCTGGAGGCGTGGGTCTCTCCGCACGCCAGCGACTTTACCGACGCGCTGGCGGAAAAAGCCGCCAAACTGGTGTTCCAGTATCTGCCCACCGCGGTGGAAAAAGGCGACTGCGTGGCGACGCGCGGGAAAATGCACAATGCCTCAACGCTTGCCGGGATGGCGTTCAGCCAGGCGGGGCTGGGGCTTAACCATGCTATCGCCCACCAGCTTGGCGGGCAGTTTCATCTCCCGCACGGACTGGCCAACGCGCTGCTGTTGACCGCGGTTATCCGCTTTAACGCCGGTCATCCGCGCGCCGGAAAACGCTACGCGCGGCTGGCCAAAGCCTGCGGCTTTTGTCCGGCAGACGCCAGCGATAGTACGGCGATCAATGCGCTGATCCAGCAAATCGAACGGCTCAAGCAGCGCTGTGCGCTGCCGTCACTGGCGGTCGCGCTGAAAGAGGGACGTGCCGAGTACTCAGCGCGCATTCCGGCCATGGTGCAGGCCGCACTGGCTGACGTGACCTTGCGCACGAATCCTCGCCCGGCCAGCGCCGGGGAAATTCAGGAACTGCTGGAGGAACTGCTATGAGTACCGCCGTCAACGCTGTTGAAATGGCCAGAAGCGCCGAGGAGATCCGCGAGCGCGTGCGCGCTGCGGGCGTAGTCGGCGCGGGTGGAGCGGGTTTTCCCGCCCACGTGAAGCTGCAGGCGCAGGTGGAGATCTTTCTGGTTAACGCCGCCGAGTGCGAACCGATGCTCAAGGTCGACCAGCAGCTAATGTGGCAGCAGGCTGCACGTCTGGTCCGCGGCGTGCAGTACGCGATGACGGCAACCGGCGCGCGCGAAGGGGTGATTGCCCTGAAAGAGAAGTACCGCCGGGCTATCGACGCCCTCACCCCGCTGCTGCCTGCCGGTATTCGCCTGCATATTCTGCCGGATGTCTATCCCGCAGGCGATGAGGTGCTGACTATCTGGTTAGCTACCGGTCGACGGGTCGCACCCGCCGCGCTGCCAGCCAGCGTTGGGGTCGTGGTGAATAACGTACAAACGGTGCTCAATATTGCCCGTGCGGTTGAGCAGCAGTTTCCGGTGACCCGCCGCACGCTAACCGTTAACGGCGCGGTCGCCCGACCGCTGACCGTCACCGTCCCCATCGGCATGTCGCTGCGCGAAGTGCTGGCGCTGGCGGGCGGCGCGACGGTCGACGACCCCGGTTTTATTAACGGTGGCCCGATGATGGGCGGCCTGATGACTGCTCTCGATAGCCCGGTAACCAAAACTACCGGCGGCCTGCTGGTGCTGCCCAAAAGCCATCCGCTTATCCAGCGGCGGATGCAGGACGAGCGCACGGTGCTTTCCGTGGCCCGTACCGTCTGCGAACAGTGTCGCCTGTGTACCGATCTCTGCCCACGGCATCTGATCGGCCACGAACTCTCCCCGCACCTGCTGGTGCGGGCGGTGAACTTTCATCAGGCCGCCACGCCCCAGCTGCTGCTGAGCGCGCTCACCTGTTCGGAATGCAACGTCTGCGAAAGCGTGGCCTGTCCGGTGGGGATCTCGCCGATGCGCATCAACCGCATGCTGAAACGCGAGCTGCGCGCGCAAAACCAGCGCTATGAAGGACCGCTCTATCCGGCCGACGAAATGGCGAAATATCGCCTCATGCCGGTGAAGCGACTGATCGCCAAACTGGGGCTGAGCCCCTGGTATCAGGAGGCGCCGCTGGTGGAAGACGAACCGGCAGTAGAATCAGTGACTTTACAGTTGCGCCAGCATATCGGCGCCAGCGCGGTAGCGAACGTTGCAGTGGGAGAACGCGTTACCCGCGGGCAATGCGTTGCCGATATCCCGGCAGGCGCGTTAGGCGCGCCGGTTCACGCCAGCATCGACGGCGTGGTTGCGGCCATCAGCGAACAGGCCATCACGGTTGTAAGAGGTTAACCATGTCTCAGGCTATAGGAATTTTAGAACTCACCAGCATTGCCAAAGGAATGGAACTCGGCGATGCGATGCTGAAAAGCGCCAACGTCAATCTGCTGGTCAGCAAGACTATCTGCCCGGGTAAGTTTCTGTTGATGCTCGGCGGGGATATCGGCGCTATCCAGCAGGCCATTGAAACCGGCACTTCGCAGGCCGGCGAAATGCTCGTCGACAGCCTGGTGCTGGCGAATATCCATCCCAGCGTACTCCCGGCCATCAGCGGCCTGAACAGCGTAGACAAACGCCAGGCAGTCGGCATCGTTGAAACCTGGAGCGTTGCGGCCTGCATCAGCGCCGCGGACCGGGCGGTGAAAGGCTCCAACGTCACCCTGGTACGGGTGCATATGGCCTTCGGCATCGGCGGTAAATGCTACATGGTGGTGGCGGGCGACGTTTCCGACGTCAACAACGCGGTTACGGTAGCCAGCGAAAGCGCGGGTGAAAAAGGGCTGCTGGTTTATCGTTCGGTGATCCCGCGACCGCATGAAGCCATGTGGCGACAGATGGTGGAGGGATAATGGAAAGACAGCCAACAACGGATCGCATGATTCAGGAATACGTTCCTGGGAAACAGGTAACCCTCGCGCACCTGATTGCCAATCCCGGGAAAGATCTCTTTAAGAAACTCGGCCTGCAGGATGCGGTGTCCGCCATCGGCATCCTCACCATTACGCCCAGCGAAGCGTCGATTATCGCCTGCGATATCGCCACCAAATCCGGCGCGGTGGAGATCGGTTTTCTTGACCGCTTTACCGGTGCCGTGGTGCTGACCGGCGACGTTTCCGCCGTCGAGTACGCTCTCAAGCAGGTGACGCGCACCCTGGGCGAGATGATGCAGTTTACTACCTGCTCAATAACCCGGACGTAGCGCGATGAAACGTCTGATGTTGATCGGCCCCAGCCAGTGCGGCAAAACCTCGCTGACCCAGGGCCTGCGCGGTGAAGCGCTCCATTATAAGAAAACCCAGGCGATTGAATGGTCGCCGATGGCCATCGACACGCCGGGTGAATATCTGGAGAACCGCTGCCTTTATAGCGCTCTGTTGACCAGCGCCTGCGAGGCCGACGTTATCGCTCTGGTGCTGAACGCCGACGCGCAGTGGGCGCCGTTTTCTCCGGGTTTTACCGCTCCGATGAACCGCCCGACGATTGGTCTGGTCACTAAAGCCGACCTTGCCGATGCGCAGCGGATATCGCTAATCGGCGAGTGGCTCAGGCAGGCTGGCGCCCAGCAGATTTTTATCACCAGCGCGCTGAATAATCTGGGTCTTGATGCCGTGCTGGATTTTCTGAATTCGAAGGAACCTTTATGTCTTACAAAATAATGGCCATTAATGCCGGCAGCTCATCGTTAAAATTCCAGCTGCTGGAGATGCCTCAGGGCGATATGCTCTGCCAGGGATTGATCGAGCGTATCGGCATGGCAAACGCCCAGGTGACCCTTAAAACGCCGGCGCAAAAATGGCAGGAAACGGCGCCCGTAGCCGATCACCGTGAAGCCGTCACCCTGCTGCTGGAAAAGCTCCTCGACCATCGGATTATCCAGAGTTTGCAGGATATCGATGGCGTCGGCCACCGCGTGGCGCACGGCGGGGAGCGCTTTAAAGATTCGACGCCGGTGACCGATGAGACCTTAGCGGAAATCGAGCGCCTGGCGGAACTGGCCCCGCTGCATAATCCGGTCAACGCGCTGGGCATTAAAGTTTTCCGCCAGTTGCTGCCCGACGCGCCGTCGGTGGCGGTGTTTGATACCGCTTTTCACCAGACGCTGGACGAGCGCGCGTTTATCTATCCGCTGCCCTGGCGCTACTACAGCGAGTTGGGCATTCGCCGTTACGGCTTCCACGGCACCAGCCACAAGTACGTTAGCGCGACGCTGGCGGAAAAGCTGGGCGTACCGTTGAGCGCTCTGCGCGTGGTGTGCTGCCATCTCGGCAACGGCAGCAGCGTTTGTGCAATCAAAGGCGGGCGCTCGGTTAACACGTCAATGGGCTTTACGCCGCAGTCCGGCGTGATGATGGGCACCCGCAGCGGCGATATCGATCCGTCGATTCTACCGTGGCTGGCGCTGCATGAGGGAAAAACGCCGGAGCAGCTTAATCAGCTGCTGAATAACGAGTCCGGCCTGCTGGGGGTTTCCGGCATCTCGCACGATTATCGCGATGTCGAGCAGGCGGCGGACAGCGGTAATCGTCAGGCAGCCCTGGCGCTCTCGCTGTTTGCCGAGCGCATTCGCGCCACCATCGGCAGTTATATTATGCAGATGGGCGGCCTGGACGCGCTGATCTTTACCGGCGGCATCGGCGAAAACTCCGCCCGCGCCAGGAGCGCCATCTGCCATAACCTGAATTTCCTCGGGCTCTCGGTCGATGAAGAGAAAAACCAGCACAACGCTACCTTTATTCAGGCCGAAAATGCGATGGTCAAAGTGGCGGTCATCAATACCAATGAAGAGCTGATGATTGCCCGCGATGTGATGCGCCTGGCGCTTCCCGAAGCGCAGACATTAACCGTTTCAGCCTGAGCTCGCCGCCAGGCAAATTGCGGTGAATCATGGAAATAGCGGGATCGGCATGACACTATGCGCTTAAAATTCTGAAAACTTTACCCTAAATAATTCAGGTCACAGGACAAAGCACTGGTGCTTTGTCCCGTAGCTTGAAGTATAACGGGTAAAAAGGTGAATACGTGGCCGTAGCGCAATGCCCCGCCTCCTGTGGGGAACTCATCCAGGGCTGGATCCTCGGCAGCGAGAAGCTGGTCTCCTGCCCCGTTGACTGGTACAGCACCGTCGAGGTGGACTACGGTTCGCCTCGGGCGGATGAACGTCCGCTGGCGCGGGCGATGGTCGACCAGTTGCTGAGCTACTGGCGTTATCCGCCGGCGCTGAGCAAGGAGATTCGGATCGATATCTGCTCCACGATTCCGGTTGCCAAAGGTATGGCCAGCAGCACCGCGGACATCGCCGCGACGGCGGTAGCCGCCGCGCATCATCTCGGCCATCCGCTGGATGAACCCACCCTCGCCCGGCTCTGCGTCTCCCTGGAGCCCACCGACAGCACTCTGTTTCGTCAGCTCACCCTGTTCGACCACAACACCGCCGCCACGCAGATTGCCTGTGACAGCCAGCCTCAGCTCGATCTGCTGGTGCTGGAAAGCCCCGCTACGCTGCTGACCACCGATTACCACCGACTTCCCCGGCTTGAAAAGCTGCACGCCCACTCCGCGTCTCTGCAGCTAGCCTGGGAGAAAGTTCAGCTGGCCTGCGAGACGGATAATCCCCGGCGGATGGGAGAGGCCGCGACGCTTAGCGCCGTCGCCAGTCAGCATCTGTTACCAAAGCCGGGGTTTGATACGCTGCGGGGGCTGGTGGAAGAGTGCGATTTATACGGTATTAACGTGGCGCACAGCGGCAGCGTGGTCGGCCTGATGCTCGACCGTCAACGTCACGACATTGAGTATTTACAGCGACGGCTGGAAGAGACGCGACTTAGCGAGCTCTGGCCCAGGCAGCACCTGCTGCGCATGGTGCAGGGCGGCGTCGAACTGCGCTAACGCTGCCGCAGCTATGCCCCGGAGGCGGTGCTACGCGCCTGTCCGGGCTACCGGACCACAGACGGCTGTAAACCCGTAGCCCTGCTAAGCGCAGCGCGAGCCGGGAAGAAGCCGCACCGATGCATTAATCCCGGCGCATTCCCCGGAGGCGGCGCTGCGCGCCTGTCCGGGCTACCGACCCGCAGACGGCTATGAACCCGTAGCCCGGTCATACAGCAGCGCCACCGGGAAGAAACGCAGACGAACAATAGCGGCAGACATCTACTCGTTAAATACCCGCCTGAAGGCCGTCAGCAGCCGGGTATTTTCCTGCTGGCTGCGGATCGCGACGCGAAAGTAGCGCCCGTCGAGCCCTGGATAATTGGCACAGCTGCGGATCAGGATGTGCTGCTGCAGCATCGCGTATTGCAGATCCAGATCCGCAACGTCGCAGCGCAGAAACAGATAGTTTGCCTGTCCGGGATAGACCGTCAGGCCGGGAATATGGCGCAGTTGATGATAAAAGCGCTGCCCTTCCTCCGCCAGCCACTGCAAGGTTTTCTGCTGGTAGGCGCTATCCTGGAGAATGATCTCCCCCGCCAGGGCGGCAAAAGCATTTATCGACCACGGCATCTGGCGCTCGCGCATTCTTGCCACCGCCCGCGCATCGCCATTGACCAGATACCCCAGGCGCAGGCCGGGTATGGCATAAAATTTGGTGAGCGAACGCAGCACCCACACGTGCGGATTGTGGGCCAGAAGCGGAATAAATCCCGGCTCATCGGGGATAAAATCGATAAACGCCTCATCGAGGATCAGGGCGATGTCCAGCGACTGACAGCGTTCAGCAATCAGCGCCAGCAGTCGACGATCGGGCAGCAGGCCGGTTGGATTGTTCGGCGTGCAGAGAAATAAGCAGTCCAGATCCGGCGTCAGGGCGTCAAGAATCGCTCCGGTGAGCTGCCAGCCATCCTCCTCGCGCAGCAGAAATTCCCGCACCGCGCACTCCACCGACTGCAGCGCCCGGCGATATTCGGCAAAACCCGGAGTGACGATCATCGCCTGGCGCGGTTTCAGCCCCTGAACCAGGGTAAAAATCGCTTCAGTTTCGCCGTTTCCTGCAAGGATCGACGACGCAGGAATATGATGATGTTCCGCCAGCGCAAGGTGCAGCTGCTGATACTCAACGTCGGGATAGCGTTCAGCGCAGTCCATATTGTTGAGGATTGCGCGCTTTAAACTTTCCGGCATCCCCAGCGGGTTGATGTTGGCGCTAAAATCCAGCAACTGCTCCGCAGAGATGCCCATAAGCGCGGCGGCCTCGCGAATATTGCCGCCGTGCGCGCTCTTTAATAGAGCCATTTCACTTTCCTGTTGCGTTATCCTCGCCTTGCCAGCGTCGCGCCGTCGGCGAAGTAGGCTTTAATCCCTGCCAGAATCGACTCTGCAACCTGCTGCTGGAATTTCGCCGTTTTCAGTTTACGCTCTTCTTCGATGTTGCTGATAAACGCGGTTTCCACCAGGATCGATGGAATATCCGGCGCTTTCAGCACCGCGAAGCCCGCCTGCTCAACCTGATTCTTGTGCAGGTTATTAATATTTCCCATCTTTTCCAGCACCGCCTTGCCAAACTTCAGGCTGTCGGCAATGGTCAACGACTGCACCATGTCGAACATCGTGTGGTCGACGTAGCGATCGCCGCTTTTGCTGACGCCGCCGATCAGATCCGAGGCGTTCTGGGTCTGAGCCAGATATTTAGCCGCGGTACTGGTAGCCCCTTTGGTTGACAGGGCAAATACCGACGAGCCGCTCGGCTGACGGCTGGTAAACGCATCGGCGTGAATAGAGACAAACAGGTCGGCGCGCTGCTTCTGCGCTTTGGCGACGCGAACCTTCAGCGGGATAAAGACATCCTCGTTGCGGGTCATATAGACCTTCATGTTGCCCTCTTTCTCGATCAGCGCGCGCAGCCGTCGGGCTATCTGCAGCACCACGTCTTTCTCGCGGGTGCGGTATTTACCGACGGCGCCGGAATCCTCGCCGCCGTGTCCGGGATCGAGCATGATAACGATAGGCCGATCGCGCCCGGCTTTACCCGGTTTCGGCCCGCTCTCCGCAGGCGGAACCTGCCGCTGCAGATCGCCTTTATTGTAATCCTCGAGCAGCGCCAGCAGCGGATCCTGCACGTCGGTCGCGTTGGAAGGGTAGAGATCCATGACCAGACGCTCTTTAAAACCGGCGACCGGAGCGAGCGCGAACAGCTGCGGTTTTACGTTCTGTTTCAGCTCGAACACCATGCGTACGGTTTGCGGGTCGAATTGTCCCACGCGGGCGGACTGAATATAGGGATCGTCGCTGCGAATCTGGTTACCCATGCCTTTTAGGACGGAGTTGAGGTTAACGCCTTCCAGATCCACAACCACACGTTCAGGATTACTGAGCGCAAACTGCCGATATTTCAGGATATGGTTGGACTCCACGGTGACGCGCGTGTAGGTCGATGATGGCCAGACGCGTACGGCAACCACCTGCGCCGCGGCAGCCAACCCAACCGGACTCACACTCATTAACCACATGGCGCCCGCCCCCTGTAAAAATCGGCGGCGGCTTAATCCTGACTTGTATCCCGACATGCCACTCCCAAGCAGTAAGAAATCATTCGTATTTAAAACAAACAGATTGACCAGAAACTTTAACGAAAGGCGCATAACCTGTCATCTATAAAAGGGTAAACAATCTTTGACACCCTGATTTGGCTCACACTGTTTTCTCGGTTGCGCGAGAAATTGGGGCTTGCGTTTGCCGGCAAAACAGAATAAAAATACATAAATTACGAATAATCATGCATTGAGGTTGTGTCATGGTGAAGGAACGTCGCACCGAACTGGTAGAGGGATTCCGCCATTCTGTCCCCTATATTAACGCCCATAGAGGTAAAACGTTTGTCATCATGCTGGGCGGGGAAGCCATCGAGCATGATAATTTCTCTAGCATAGTCAACGACATTGGCCTGCTTCACAGCCTGGGAATTCGTCTGGTAGTGGTCTATGGCGCCCGTCCACAGATCGACGCCAACCTGGCGGAGCACCGTCACGAACCGGTCTATCACAAACAAACCCGAGTGACTGACGCCAAAACGCTCGAGCTGGTTAAGCAGGCGGCGGGTATGCTGCAGCTGGAAATTACCGCTCGCCTGTCGATGAGCCTCAATAACACCCCTCTGCAGGGCGCCCACATCAACGTGGTCAGCGGCAATTTCATTATCGCGCAGCCGTTAGGCGTGGATGACGGAGTGGATTACTGTCACAGCGGGCGCATCAGGCGCATCGATGAAGAAGCCATTCACCGTCAGTTGGATAACGGCGCGATTGTGCTGATGGGCCCGGTTGCGGTGTCGGTCACCGGCGAAAGCTTTAACCTGACCTCCGAAGAGATTGCAACCCAGCTAGCGATTAAGCTCAAAGCCGAAAAGATGATTGGCTTCTGCTCGTCACAGGGGGTCTACAACCAGGATGGCGAGATCGTCCCCGAGCTATTCCCTAACGAAGCCCAGGCGCGGGTTGAAGAGATGGAAGCGGACGAAGACTACAGCTCCGGTACCGTGCGCTTCCTGCGCGGCGCGGTAAAAGCCTGCCGCAGCGGCGTGCGCCGCTGCCACCTGATTAGCTATCAGGAAAACGGCACTCTGCTGCAGGAGCTGTTCTCACGCGACGGTATCGGCACTCAGATAGTGATGGAGAGCGCCGAGCAGATCCGCCGCGCCACCATTAACGACATCGGCGGCATCCTTGAGCTGATAAGCCCGCTGGAGCAGCAGGGCATTCTGGTCAGGCGTTCTCGCGAACAGCTGGAGATGGAAATCGATAAGTTCACCATTATTCAGCGCGACAACACCACCATCGCCTGCGCCGCGCTCTATCCTTTCCCGGAAGAGAAGATCGGCGAAATGGCCTGCGTGGCGGTGCATCCGGACTACCGCAGCTCATCGCGCGGCGAAGTGCTGCTCGAACGAATTGCCGCGCAGGCGAAGCAAATGGGCCTCAGCAAACTGTTTGTTCTGACAACCCGCAGCATTCACTGGTTCCAGGAGCGCGGATTTACGCCGGTAGACGTTGACCTGCTGCCGGAGAGCAAAAAAGAGATGTACAACTACCAGCGCCGCTCCAAGGTGTTGATGGCAGACCTGGCCTGATTATCTCCCCGGAAAGCGCATGGCTGACCGGGGAAAACATCACTGAGCGGAAAAAATATCCGCCAGGCCGCTGCGTCGTTCGGTACGCGCGACAACCGCCTGGGTCAGTACCTGCTCATCGGCATAGATCGACAGCTGCCGTTTCGCGCGAGTTATAGCGGTATAAACCAGCTCGCGGGTCACCAGCGGCACGCTGCGCGAAGGCAGGATCAGCGCCGCGTGATCGAACTCCGACCCCTGCGATTTATGCACCGTCATCGCCCAGGCGGTATCATGCTCCGGCAGACGACTTGGCTGTACCGACTTGATGCTGCCATCAGGCATCGGGAACCAGACGCGCAGGCCATCACCTCTTTCCAGCGCGATACCGATATCGCCGTTAAACAGCCCCAGCGCGCTGTCGTTGCGCGAGATCATCACCGGCCGACCTTCATACCAGCGCGAATGGCGCGGTAACGTAATCGCCCGCTTGCGGTTGAGCATCTGCTCCAGCTGTTCATTAACTCCGCTGACGCCATACGGACCCTCGCGCAGCGCGCACAGCAGCTGGAATTCGCCAAAAGCGGCGATCATCTCTTCGGGCTCTGCCCGAGCGCGCAGCAGCTGCAGGAAGCGGCCGTAGCCCGCCTGCGCCTGATTCAGCATCGCTTCATACTCTTCGGTGGCGCTCAGCGGATACAGAGCGATATCGTCAAATGACTGGCGCAGCGTTGCGCGTACCGCGCTGCGATCGCCGCTGTTCACCGCCCAGGCCAGCTGGCCGATACCGGAATGGCGACCGAAACGGTAGCTTTTCTGCAGCAGGCACAGGCTATCGCGGAGCGAACCGGCCATATTACCCTCGCCTGCCGGAACCGGCTGGCCGGTTAACCGGGCGAGCTGCGTCGCCCGCTCCGGGGTATAGCCTGCATTAACCCACGCGCAGATATCGCCGAGCACGGCCCCGGCCTCGACCGAAGCCAGCTGATCGCGGTCGCCAAGGAAAATCACCCTTCCGTGCTCAGGCAGCGCATCGATCAGGCGCGACATCATCGGCAGGTCAATCATTGAGGCTTCATCGACCACCAGCACATCAAGATGCAGCGGGTTTCCGCTGTGATAGCGCATCCGCTGGCTTCCCGGCTGCGCGCCCAGCAGGCGATGGAGGGTACTGGCTTCGGTGGGCACCAGCGCCTTTTGTTCGTCGGTGAGAGGAAGACGGCGCAGCGCAGCGCCAAGGGACTCGGTCAGGCGCGCCGCGGCTTTACCGGTCGGCGCAGCCAGGCGAATACGGCAGCGCGGGCTGGAGAAGGTCTGGATCAGCGCGGCCAGGAGTTTAGCGACGGTCGTGGTTTTACCTGTGCCCGGTCCGCCGGAAATTACCGAAATCCGCCGGGTCAGGGCGACAGCAGCCGCCACTTTTTGCCAGTCAGTTTCCTCTGCGGGCGGAAACAGCGCGTCGAGCGTCGCTGCCAGCCGGGCTTCATCCACCTCCAGCACCTGATTGGCTTCATTGAAAAAGCGCGCGACGGTTAATTCGTTGCGCCACATGCGGTTAAGGTAAAGCCGATCGCCGCAGAGAATCATCGGCGCTGGCCGCTCTCCGCAGCTGACGGCCTCGGAATCATTGAGCAGCGGCAGCCAGCCGTCCGGCGCGCCGGTCAGTTCAAGAATTCGCTCGCTCAGGCCACCTGCTTTAGCCTTCAACAGTTCATCATCGACAAGACGCGAAATCGGCAGACAGACGTGCCCTTCACCAGCATCGCGACTGAGGATCGCCGCGACCAGCTTCACCGCCGGATGCGCTTCTTGCGCCACCATTAGCGCAAACTGAACGTCCAGCGGGCGCAGCAGTCGCTGCTCAACCGCCTGCAGCAATAGTTCATCCAGGTTCATAGCGCCACCTCCTGAGTTTCTCCAGCAAACAGCGCATCAAGGCCGTCAATCAGCGGTCGCGCCGGACGGGTGGTAAAAATACCCTGCCCGCCGTCCTGTCCATCCATACCGCGTAAAAAGAGATAAATGACGCCGCCAAAGTGGCGTTCGTAATCATAATCGGCAATACGGTGGCGCAGATAACGGTGCAGCGCCAGGCTGTAGAGCTGATACTGCAAATCGTAACGATGGGTGCGCATAGCCTGCATCATCGCTTCCTGGGTATAGGCCTCGCGATCTTTCCCCAGCCAGTTGGATTTGTAATCCAGCAGGTAATAACGGCCGTTATGGCGAAATACCAGGTCAATAAAGCCTTTCAGCATACCGCGCACCTGGCGGAAATCGAGCATGGGGGTATCGACGGAGAGCGGATCGTACTGACGAATCAGCGCATCCAGGCGCAGCGGATCCAGAGGCTGCTCGATGGGCAGATAAAAAGCCATCTCCACCTGTTTATCACGCTCGCTAAGCTGATTCAGCGCGATCTCCGCGCCAGGGAGACGGGTACGCAGCACGCTGTCGAGCCATTCGGTCAGTACTGGGGCCCATTTCTCCTCGAAGCCGCTAAGCTGGAGCTTTTCCGCCATCCAGTCGGCTAGGACCGGCTGGGTGAAATCAATATCTTCAAACAGGCTGTGCAGAAACGTGCCTGGCGATGCTCCGCGCGGGAAGTGGTGCGGCGTAAGCTGCGGTTCTTCCGCCACATCGCCGACGCCTGCGGCATCGATATCCAGACGCGGTAAAAGGTCCTGCGCCGCGCTGTGTCCGTTTTGCTGCAGGCCGGAGTAGCTGGTGACGCGCCAGTCATCGCTCACCGAACGCTCAAGCAGACGCGCGGAGAGCGGCGGCAGCGCCGACTGTGGAGCCTGCCAGGGCGTCTGCGTCGTCGTCGCGGGGAGCTGCAGGGCGATATCCCCGCTGCAAAACGCCTGCAGTCGCGCCGTTAGCCCTGCGGCGTCCATCGCTTCCCCGCCCTGCAGCAGCCGCCCCAGCGCGCTGTGGTGAAAATCGCTGGCGCCGGGCTTGTCGCTGCGGCGGGGGCTAAGCGGCGCAACGCCCAGGCTGCAGTGCCAGACCGCCCGGGTCAGCGCAACGTACAGCAGACGTAAGTCTTCGGCCAGACGTTCGGCCTCAGCCAGCTCCATGCTGCCCTCATCCTGGCCCAGATCGAGCACGGCGGCAAAGGAGGTTCTGTCGTGATAAAACGCCTGATCCTGTTTGCGAAAACGCGCGATAAACGGCAGCCAGACCAGCGGATACTCCAGCCCTTTCGATTTATGGATGGTGACGATCTGCACCAGATGCTTGTCGCTTTCCAGGCGCATCTGCTGGCTGGAGGCGTTGCTATCCGGCTCGGCGATATGCTGCGCCAGCCAGCGCACCAGCGCATGTTCGCTCTCCAGCTGGTTCGCCGCCTCCTGAAGCAGCTCACTGATATGCAGGATATCGGTCAGGCGCCGCTCGCCGCCGTTGGTCGCCAGCAGGTTTTCTGCAATGCGCCGCGCGGTCATCAGCGCGCGCAGCATCGGCATAACGCCGCGCTGCCGCCAGACTTGCCGGTAGCCGCTAAACTCTTCTACCAGCTCATCCCACGCCCGTTCGTTCTGGTTGAGGTTTTCGATATCCTGCGCGTTAAGACCGAACATTGAGGTCGCCAGCGCGCTGCGCAGGGTATTCTCGCGCTCGGGGGCCAGCACCGCCTGCAGCAGCCACAGCAGCTCCTGCGCCTCCGGCGTTTCAAACACGCTATCGCGGTTGGAGAGATAGACGGAAGGTATCGACAGCAGCTGGAGGGCATCGCGAATTAACGACGCCTCCTGACGATTGCGCACCAGCACCGTGATGTCTGAAGCCCGCACGGGTTCAGCTTTTTCACCGCGCCACAGCAGCGCCTTGCCCTGCTGGCCCGCGCTTAGCCAGTCACGAATTTGCGCCGCGCACAGCTGGGCCATAAACGTCTGATAATCCCCTGCGCCCACGGCCTCGCCCGGCATCAGCCAGATATTCATCGCCGGAACCGCCGTATCATCAACGGTAAAGCGCAGCCCCTGATTTTTCTCGGCCGATTTCACCGGCAGAAACGGGATTTCGCGAAACATAAAAGGGTTATCGCTGAGGCTAAACAGGCGATTGACGCTGTCAACCATCCCCGGGGCGGAGCGCCAGTTGGTATCGAGCGTATAGTGAGCGGTGACGTCTCCACGCGCTTTCATGTAGGTAAAGATATCCGCGCCGCGGAAGGCGTAAATAGCCTGTTTAGGGTCGCCAATCAGCAGCAGCGCGGTATCCGCCTGGCGCCGCCAGATGCGGCGAAAGATTCGGTACTGCTGCGGGTCGGTATCCTGAAACTCATCGATCATCGCCACCGGGAAGCGCTGACGAATCGCGCTGGCCAGCGCTTCTCCGCTCTCTCCGCGCAGGGCGTCATCCAGGCGGCTAAGCATATCGTCAAATCCCAGCTCGCCGCGGCGGCGTTTTTCCCGCGCGACCGCCTCGCGGATTTCAACCATCGCCCTGGCGATCACCAGATCGGTCAGGGTTAACGGTGTCGCCAGCAGCGCTTCTATCGCGCTGAACAGCGGGTGTATCGGCGGTGCGCCGTCCGCTTTGGTGCGCTCAAGCAAGAAGGGCTGAGAAAACTTTTCCAGCGCATCCGGCAGCTGGTAGCTCAAAGTCTCTTCCTGGGCCCAGGCGGTCACTTTTTCCAGCCATTTGCCCTGATTGCCGCGATTGAACTTGCGCCGGTCGAGACCGGAGGTTTCCAGTACCGCCTCAATCTCGCTCGCCTGTTCCAGCCACTGCTGTTTGAGCGCGTTAATGCGTTCAATAATTTGCTGGTGGCGTTCGGCCAGCGTTTCTTCAGCAGGGGGCGGAGATTTTAGCTGCGGCGCCTCTCCTTGCAGCCAGCGGTCGATGGATTTCAACAGGTCGCGCGGCCCTTTCCACGCCTCGTGGATAACCGCAGCAATTTCGCGCGGCAGCGGGTAGCAGTGGCGACGCCAGAAGTCGGCGCAGGCCTGATAGCGCAGGCGGGATTCATCTTCAATCAGCTGCAGTTCGAACAGCATGCCGGACTCAAAGGCGTTAAGGCTCAGCATCCGCTGGCAGAACCCGTGAATGGTAAATACCGCTGCTTCATCCATCTGGCGTTCGGCCAGCAGCAGCGTTTGCGCCGCCTGGGCTTTATCGGCAATTTCCGCCAGCAGCCCGGCATAAAGAGGATTGTCGGTGCTTTCGCGCAGGCAGGCGATCCGCAGCTCGTGGATATTGCTGCGGATACGTCCGCGCAGCTCTTCGGTCGCCGCTTCGGTAAAGGTCACCACCAGCAGCTCTTCCACGCTGATCTGCCGGGGGAAAGCGGATTCACCACCCAGCCCCAGCAACAGCCGCAGATAGAGCGCGGCGATGGTAAACGTTTTTCCGGTGCCCGCAGAGGCTTCTATCAGGCGCTCGCCCGTCAGGGGCAAGCGCAGTGGGTCAAGAGACTCGGCGGTGTCGGTCATTCATTCTCTCGCATCAGGGGTAAGGATTTCTGCAACGCGCTGACGTTCTCCCAGACTTTGCCATCCTGCGGATGCGCGTATTCCGCCTTGCCATTCTGGCTACCGGAAACCTGGGAGAGAATTGCCATGCCCTGCGGATCCACCACCGTCTGATGGAAGAAGTCGGCAAGCTTTTGCGGCGTCAGCAGTTTAATCTGAGCCACTACTTTATCACGTGAATCGAAGCGCATATTACCGCGATCGAAATCTTTGCTCAGCTTCGATGCTTCATCGCCCAGCGTTTGCGGCGCCTCCAGCATCTGACTGATGACCGTCTGCTGAATCTGCGCAAACTCTTCCGGCTTCATCGCCCGCAGTTTGGCTTCCGCCGTGGGGAAGAAGGCCTGGAAGCGCTGCCAGAGGAAAGCCGGCTGCTTATCGTTGCTTTGCAGCAGGAAGCCCATTCCCCACTGGCGGCCCACGTTCATCGAGAAGGCGAAGACCGCGTATCCCAGCTGCTCTTCCGTACGCAGCTGGTTGTAGAACCACGGCTGGACGATCTGCCCGAGAAGCGAGCTGGCAGCTGAGCTGGCGTATTCGTCCAGGTTCGGCGGCGCGAAGACAGCGGCAAGGGCGGAGTCGGTGCTGTTACCCGCTTTCTCAAAAATCGCCAGCTGCTTGCGATCAACCAGTACGTCTTTGTTGCGGCACCATTCGTTGCCGTCCGCCCCCAGCTGTTTTTGGATCTGGCGGGCCATCGCCGTTGACCGTTCGGCGGTAAGGTTACCGATGACCAGCAGCTCCGGTCGCCCTTTCGCCTTGAGGTTATCGCGATACTCCAGCACCTCTTTCAGCGTAATCGACGGCAGCAGCGCCCGGCGATCTTCACGCTGAAAGTACGGCACCTGTGAAACCATCTGAATCGGCATGATCGCCTGATCGTAGGCTTTGCCTTTGTCCGCCGAATCCATCATCTGCGCGTACCAGGATTTGGCCTGCTCCAGCTGCTCTTCGGTTGGCGTATAGCTAAAGTAACCGTCCAGCAGGGCGTTAAACAGCTCTGGCAGATGCTGCGTATAGCCGTTGGCGTTAACCATCAGCCCGTTATTTGCACCGGTAGAGAAGCTGATGCCCCCAACCGCAGCCTGGTTGCTGAGCTGATCGAGCGCGATACCCGCCAGATAATCATTGAGGGCAAACATCACCTGACGGCGGGCGCTGTCCATCGCCTGCGGGTTACGCAGCACCAGCGATATATCCGCTTTTGGTTCGCTGGCGAAGTACTGACTCGGCGCGTAGATCACCCGCAGCGTCGGTTCATCGACAATCAGCTGCGGATGAGGGTAAGCCTTATCGCTTTTGATTAAGCTAAAATCGTCCGGAATATAGGGGTTCAGCACCGGCAGCCTGAGATCGATAGCACTGGATTTCTGCTGCCAGTCGGCGAAGGTTTGCTCGCTGATTTTATCCACCTGATAGGGCGCATTGACGAAGTAGGCCGTCTTATTATGCGGTTCTTGCGGGCTGATGTACCAGATACGGGCATTTTGCGGCGTCATCATCGCCAGACGGTCTTTGATCGCCTGCGGATCGTAGCGATCGGCGATGTTAACTACGTCCAGGGTATGTTCGACCGGCACGCGGATCATGGTGTCCGCCAGCCATTCGACGTAATCCATATTGCGGTTGATGGACGGGTAGCGGAAGTCGAGCGCCAGCACGTGGGCCAGTTCATCAAAATAGCGTTTATCAATTCCCTGGCTACGCAGTAGATTGAGGTAGCTGAAGATGGCCGCGGTCACTTCATCGCGGTGCGCCAGGCCTTTGTCCGTCAGAGTAGCAGAAATAGCCAGCACCCCGCTGTTGCCGTTGACAACCGGGTCGGAGTCCGCGCGAATACCCTCAGCCAGCCCCTGCTTTTGCAGCCAATCAGAGAGCGTGCCGGGGCTGCGATTACCGATCATATAGGTCACCAGCTCGTCGGTTTTGCTGCGGAACTGGTCGCTATTGTTATCAATGCGGAACTCCACGCGCAGGACTTTACGCGGCATCGCCGGGACATAGTGAATGATGATGCCCTTCTGCGCATCGGTCACCACCGGGACGGTTATTTCCGGTTTGCTGATATCGTGGTTCGGCACGCGACCGTAGGTGGCCGCCGCGATACTTGCCAGCTCCGGCAGAGGCTTGTTGCTGTAGATCACCGCCTTCATCAGGTTGGCGGAATACCAGCTATCGCGAAAGGCGTGCAGGGCATCAAGCACCGGCTTGCCGGGCTTGTCGCTCAGCGTTTCAAGGTTACCGCCGGAAAACTGCGAGCCGGGGTGCGCCGGGTTAATGGTTTCTGCGCTGACCTGCGCCATCCGCATCCCGTCGCGGCTGCGCGCCATCGTCAGCTCGGCGTTGACCGCATTACGCTCGCGGTCGGCATATTTTTTATCCAGCAGCGGAGCGGCGATGGCGTCGGCCAGGCGATCGACCGCGCCGTCCAGAGCATCGTTTTCTACTTCAAGATAGAAGGCAGTGCGGTACGGAGCGGTACTGGCGTTATGGCTGCCGCCGTGCATTTTGAGATATTCGGCGAGGCTATCCGGCTGCGGGTACTTTTTCGACCCCATCAGCGTCATATGCTCCAGGAAGTGGGCCAGTCCCTGATGCTCAGCGGGGTCCTGCAGCGACCCCACGGGAACGACCAGCGCCGACAGCGATTTTACCGCCTGGGGATCGGAAACCAGCAGCACCACCATGCCGTTATCGAGGCGGATCGCCTGATATTGACGGGTATCTTTGTCGCTTTTACGGATGGTTTCCTGAATCGGTTGCCATCCGGTGTCTGCCTGACTTAACGGCGCCCAGAGGGCGGCCAGTAAAACAATAACCTTGAACCATAAACTGCGGGGCATTCACGGACCTCATCATTAACAAACCTGGCGCTGCACGCTATGCAGCCTTTATAAAACATCAGTCCGTGATTGGTTGCGCATCATAAATGAAGTGCCATCTATTGCGCAATTTTTATACTATTACAATGTTATTCGGACTGATGAAAACGAAACACCGGTAGCAAATAACGCTGCGTTTGCGTAAGGATCTCTTCATAGTATTCCGGCTCCAGGGTGCGCCACAGGCGCTGATACCAGACGTCGGCACCTTCGCCTCTGACCACCATGTTCCCTTCATAAGCCTGAAGAAATTTACTGCGCGCTTTTTGCTGCGTCTCTTCGTCCATTAACATGACATTCTTTTCGGCGTCATAACAGACTTTTAGCCATGCGCCGCCGCTTTCCGGCAGCAACAGCAGCGGTTTTGACATTCCCTGTAGGTAACCGTCAACGAGCTCATTCAGGTATTCCTGGGCCTGTTCCTGCGCCAGCGGGGGAAAGCGCCACTCGCCTTCTTTGCGCACAAACAGCCGACTTTCGCCGCGACCGCCGCTAGCACAATAGACAAGATGCTCCAGCCAAAGTTGCATTCCCTGCGCCACGCTTAATAACGATGGCCGCCAGCGCAGCAAACCGTCGGATTGTACCTGCTGTAGCCAGCCAGTAATGTTGACTCCGTTACATTGCAGATCGATTTCCATGCTCTGCCCCGGTTGACGGCAGGCTATCACCCGCTCTGCCAGGTTCTGCATCTCCTGACGCTGCGTTTCCCAGGCCAGTTCGCCGAATGCGCCATAGGGTAGCTCCCCGGCGGCACGAAAACGGCGATACATTGCCGAGGCGTCCTGCTGCTCAATCAGCGTATTAAGCAACTGCTGGTTCAGCTGATAGCGACTCAGCCCTTCGAGGGTAAAAGGTTCATCGTCAGGGATCTCGCTCTCTTCCGAGCGGAAATTCACCCGCAGCCGCTGCTGAAAGAAGGCGCGTACCGGATGCTGCCAGAAGCGCAGCAGCTGTTCCAGAGGCAGGTGATCGAGTTCAGGGACCGGTAGCGGCTGGATAAACTCACCGTGGGCTTCCCCCTGCTGGCTGGCAGCCGCCAGCCATTCCCGGGCATAGCTTTGATCTTCGTTCGCCAGAAAATTCGCGGCATCAAAAGGCATGCGGGTATGCAGATGAGTAATATGTTCTTTAACGCGACGCTCGCTGGCATCGCAATCCAGATCTTCGTCTCCTTCCAGGCAGTGGCTCTGACCGATATAGTCCGCCAGCTCCTGAACCAGAACCGAGGGATAGCGTTCGCTGTTATCCTGAATAGAACGGCCGATATAGCTGATATAGAGTTTCTGCTCGGCGGACATCAGGGCTTCAAGGAACAGATAGCGGTCGTCATCGCGACGGCTACGGTCGCCGCGCTGCGGCTTCTGACTCATCAGGTCAAAGCCCAGCGGCGCAAGCGTGCGCGGATAAACACCGTCGTTCATCCCCAGCAGGCAGACCACCTTGAAAGGAATCGAACGCATCGGCATCAGGGTGCAAATATTAACCGGCCCGGCGAGAAAGCGCTGGCTGATACGCTGCTGATCGAGGCGCAGGGACAGCTCATCGCGCAGCAAGGAGAGCGGTACCGTTTCGCCATACTGGGCGTCGACGCCGCCGTCAATCACCGCCTGCCACTGCTGTTCTATCAGCGCGAGGGCGGCTTCCGTTTCGCTATCCGGGAGGAAAAAGTCGTTCAGCAGATCGCGGCATACCGGTAGCCACTCGGCCAGTGGCCGCTCCTGGGCCAGCCCGCGACGCCAGAGATTAAGCTGCATCAGCAGCGATGCCAGGTTGCCCACCAGCTCGGCAATCAGCCCGCTCGACTCATCATAAGGCAGCACCGAGCGCCACTCACCCTCGCTGCTGTCCATGGCATAGCCCAATAACATGCGCGTCAGGCCAAAGCGCCAGGTATGCTGGCCGGTTGCCGGGAGGTCGAGTTCACGCACGTTGTCATCATCCATCCCCCAGCGTACGCCGGATTCGTTCACCCACTGTCGCAGGTAGCGCAGCCCCTCTTCGTCAATGTTAAAGCGCGCCGCCAGCACCGGCACGTCAAGCAGCGCCAGCACATCTTCGCTGGCAAAGCGGCTATCGGGCAGCGAAAGGAGCGTGAGAAAGGCCTGCAGTGCCGGATGCGATTCACGGGCGCGTCGATCGGAAATCGCCCACGGCAGCCAGCGTTCGCCGCTGGCGCTGCCGAAAACCGCCTGAATATACGGGCTATAGCTATCGATATCCGCCACCATGACGATAATATCGCGCGGCGTGAGCTCGGGATTCTCTTCGAGCATCGCCAGCAGCCGATCGTGCAGCACCTCAACTTCTCGCTGTGGGCTATGACAAACATGAATCGTCAGGCTGCGATCGTCCGCTGCCAATGGCCGCTTGCTGCCGCTATTGGCAAACTCTTCGGCGCTGCGCCCGGCCACGGCTTCATTGCGCAGTTCGAGAATGTCCGCCTGAAGATTATGCAGCAGGTTATCCGGCACAATATCGACAAAAGCGTCCAGCTCTTCATAGCGTTCAAGACCCGCCAGCAGGTAGATATAGTCGCGCCCCAGCTTACCCCAGGAGGCCAGTAGCGGGTTGCCGACATCCTGCTCACCGGCGTCGTTGAACAGCCCCGGCGCCTGTTCCGCATCGCGGAACAGTGGCAGCTCTCGCGCCGTTTCGCGGTGGTGGCGCCGCTGGCGGGACAGCAGTTTGGCCAGAAATGCCGGATCTTTGATGTCGCCCCAATAGTAGCGGCACGGGTTAGTGAAGAGGACATATACATCAACATGTTTACCCAGCGCCTGGAGCGCCTGCAGATACACCGGCGGCAGCGCCGATATTCCGCAAATAAAGACCCGCGATGGCAGCCCGGCGGGCGGCTGTTCGGCGTCTTCAAGCGCGCTGATAAAACGTTGGTACAAGTTGGCGCGATGCCACAGCGGCTGGCCCAGCTCAGCGGTATATTCCACCAGCGCTTTCCACAGCGGCGCCTGCCACTCCTGCGCCTCTCCCAGCCCGTCAACGCGCTGGTCAGCCTCCCAGCGCATCAGCCACTCCGGGCGATAAACCAGATACTGGTCGTAGAGATCCGCCACTCTGGCGGCCAGCTGAAACAGTTTACGCTTGTCGCTATCGTCATGCAGGTAGTGGCGCAGTAGCGTAAAAGATTCATCATTAAGCCGCTCTGGTAACAGAGTCATAAGTTTCCAGCTCATGTTTTGCTTGCTGAACGCGCTTTCTCCGGGAATATCTTTCAGCACCCGCACGAACATGTCCCAGATAAAACTGGCGGGTAGCGGGAACTCAATGTTGGCCGCAATCCCGAAGCGCTTCGCCAGCGTCATCTGCAGCCACTGCGCCATCCCGGTACTCTGCACCAGCACCATTTCCGGCATAAAAGGGTCATCCAGCCGCTGGCGCTCGACGATAAACTCCATCAAGGCTTCAAGCACATCCAGACGGTTTGAGTGGTACACCCTTAACATATTCGCTCCTGGCTACTGACTGACCGGGCAATGGAGCCGGGTCATCTGCGCCCGCCTGGCTGCGGGCATCGTGATCGTTACCGTGATGCTGACACATCTTTGCATCGATGTCTGCATACGGGATATCTGGTGGCCCCCGGCAATCGCCGGAGGGCTAAGCTGACCAAATCGCCACGCATCGCGCCACAGCTGACGGTACTGGGTGAGCTGTATAGAACTGCTGGCCAGCCCGCGTTGATAGCCCGCCAGCGCGGTAACGGTGACGATCAGCAAGACTAAAGCCAGGAGCGTTTCCGGTAGGCTAAACCCTCTCTGCCGGCTCAGGGCATCTGGCATAGGCTCGTCTCCTTTAACGGGCAAAAATCGCTCCAGCCGTGTGGTGAAAAATGGACGCGGTTTTGTTCCACAGCGCCCGACTGCCACAGCAGCATTCTGCCACCGCCGCTGCTGCCAATGAGCAATACCGAGGCGTCGCTAAAGATCCTCAGACAGGCGCGCCAGTCGAGTGCAGCCTTCTGCTGGCAGCTAACCGCTTCTTGCAACGGCCAGGTCAGCGTTTTTCCCCACTGCAGCGCGGAATGCGCATCAGCAGCGTCGCGAAGCGCCCGCGTTTCGCTGGCCGTCTGCGCTAACAGCGAACGCTGCTGCTGGTGCAGCCCCTGGAGTAACAGTGTGCCAAGCGCTAAAAGCAGTAGCACCATCAGCAGCGAAGAGAGCCCGCGCTGGCGATTCACAGGTTATACCCCGTTACGCCATATTCCGCTCGCGCGCGGATTTGCGGGTCGGCAACGGAATGCGCCGCCAGCGTTATCGACAACTCAGGCGAAAAATCCGTTTTATTCTGCCGGGTAACCTGAAAAACGGTGACCTGAATCGCCGCTGGATTGGTCATTTTCTCCCAGCCCTTGCCGCTACACTCCTCCGCCCCTCTCAGGGTTTCCAGCGCCCCGTCGCGCAGGCGAAATCCGGTAGTATCAGATTCTGATGACGGAGAGCGATTCCAGACGCCATCGCTGTTGCCATCCCAACGAACAAGCAGGCAATCGCCGCTCTCTGCGATATACAGCGGTTGCCCGCTACAGCGGCCACGGCAATAACCTGCGCGCTGCAGATGCTTCGCTACGGTGTAGATTCGCTGCCATAGTTCATTTTCCAGCGCCTGCTGCCGGGTCTGGCGAAGCGCGGCCCACTGCAGCGCCGGGAGAAAACGCGCGCTGCCGAGCAATAGCACGGAGCTAATAGCCATCGCGATCAGCGTTTCCGGCAGCGAAAAACCGCGACGTTTTACAGACATGATGCCGTCTCCTCGCCGCGGCACAGGCGGATTCGACCCCAGTTGGAAACGATAATATTCCAGCCGCCCGCCGCGCTTTGCAGGCGGATATGTCCCGCCCAGGCGGTATTTCGCAGGCCGTAAAATCCTAGCCCCGGCGTCATCGCGCTGAGCGAAACCTCCGGCCATAGCGGCTGCAGCGTGAAAGCGTTGCTGACGCTACAGTCGTTCGTCGCTCCGCTGACGCTCAGGCACCAGCCCTCCGCGCTTCGGTCGACGCTTAATACCCTGTCGCGGTTGTGCCAGTTGGCGTCATCGCGTAGCAGCACCAGATAATCGCGAACCTGGCAGGCGGTTTGCCACAGACGCTGCTGCTGTTGCCAGCTCTGCCAGCCATAAAGTCCGCTGGCGCCAAGAATGACGACGACGACCATGGTGACCAGGGTTTCAATCAGGGTATAGCCATGTTCTCTGTTCATGGGCCGAGTATGCGTAGCATTGAGGCTTTATACGAACGGGAAAATGGCGCTTTGCGTCGCGCCTCGGAGAGTATTCAAGGCGTTGCAACGGATTACAAAAGTACAGGAAATCTGCTCGCAAAAAATCCGTACGACCAGCGGCTTACAGCCGCGGCTCGGCCGGGCTGGCGCATAAAAAAACCGGCGCTCGCAGGCGCCGGTTTTCATCATGACTTCGGGGTTAAATCGCGACCGGTGCTTTTATCCCCGGATGCGGGTCGTAGCCTTCGATTTCGAAATCTTCAAAACGGTAGTCGAAAATCGACGCTGGCTTGCGTTTGATCACCAGCTTCGGCAGCGCCCGCGGTTCGCGGCTTAGCTGCAGGTGCGTCTGCTCCATGTGGTTGCTGTACAGGTGCGTGTCGCCGCCGGTCCAGACAAAATCGCCCACTTCGAGGTCGCACTGCTGGGCTACCATATGCACCAGCAGCGCGTAGCTGGCGATATTGAACGGCAGGCCGAGGAACACGTCGCAAGAGCGCTGATAGAGCTGGCAGGAGAGCTTGCCGTCGGCGACATAGAACTGGAAGAACGCATGGCACGGCGCCAGCGCCATTTTGTTCAGTTCGCCGACGTTCCAGGCCGAGACGATAATCCGACGAGAGTCCGGATCGTTTTTCAGCTGTTCCATCACCGTGCTAATCTGGTCGATGTGACGGCCGTCCGGCGCGGGCCAGGAACGCCACTGCTTGCCATAAACCGGACCCAGGTCGCCGTTTTCATCCGCCCATTCATCCCAGATAGTGACGTTGTTTTCGTGCAGATACGCGACGTTGGTGTCACCCTTCAGGAACCACAGCAGTTCATGGATGATGGAGCGTAAATGACAGCGCTTGGTCGTCACCAACGGGAATCCTTCCTGCAGGTTAAAACGCATCTGGTGGCCGAAAATAGAGACGGTGCCGGTACCGGTGCGGTCATTTTTTTGCGTGCCCTCGTCGAGCACTTTCTGCATCAAATCAAGATACTGTTTCATGGTTCCTCAAGAATTTTGTTGCTGCGGACGAGAACGGTACGCCCAGACCATCATTATGATACCCGCAAGCACCATCGGAATCGAAAGAATCTGCCCCATGCTGATGTACTGTACCCAGCCGCCGGTAAACTGCGCATCAGGCTGGCGGAAGAATTCCACGATGATGCGGAACAAGCCATAGCCGATAAGGAACAGCCCGGAAACCGAACCGGCCGGACGCGGCTTACGGATAAAGAGGTTCAGGATCAGGAACAGCACCACACCTTCCAGCGCCAGTTCATAGAGCTGCGAAGCATGACGCGGCAGCGCGCCGTAGGTATCGAACAGCGATTGCCACTCCGGATGCGATGGCAGCAGCGCCAGATCTTCCGCCCGAGAGCCGGGGAAAATCATGCTGTAGTGGAAGTTCGGATCGACGCGCCCCCACAGTTCACCGTTGATAAAGTTACCCAGACGCCCGGCGCCGAGGCCAAACGGAATCAGCGGCGCAATGAAGTCAGAAACCTGGAAGAAGGTACGCTTGGTGCGTTTGGCGAAAATGATCATCACCAGAATCACGCCGATCAGGCCGCCGTGGAAGGACATACCGCCGTCCCAGACGCGGAACAGATAGAGCGGATCGTCGAGGAACACCGGCAGGTTGTAGAAGAAGACATAGCCAAGACGCCCGCCGAGGAAAACCCCAAGGAATCCGGCGTACAGCAGGTTTTCAACTTCGTTTTTTGTCCAACCGCTGCCTGGACGATTGGCCCGACGGGTGGCCAACCACATCGCAAAAACAAACCCAACCAGGTACATCAGGCCGTACCAGTGGAGGGAGACCGGTCCAATGGAAAAAATTACCGGATCAAACTCCGGAAAATGCAGGTAGCCACTATTCATCTGTCACCATAAAGACTTGTTATTCCGCCGAAAGTGGACAGCGGGGATCGTTCACGCGCGTCAGAAACGGGCGCTCCAAAGGCTGCGAATGATAGCATAAGCGCCAGGGGCGATCCCCGTTGGACATGTAAAAGATATGTATACGAATGCGAATTCGCGGCTGAGCATTCCCGGAGGCGGCGCGCTGCGCCTGTCCGGGCT
>NZ_KV793502.1:114648-141656 GCF_001808475.1 Klebsiella sp. HMSC09D12
CCGGAGGCGGCGCGCTGCGCCTGTCCGGGCTACCCAACCCTCAGGCCGCTCGAACCTCGTCAGCGTTGTCCCGGGCCACGGCTAACGCCTTACCCGGGCTACAAATTCTTGAACCGTAGCCCGCGCTAACGGCCGCCGCGAATCAGGCCGCCGAGTCCTCGTCGTTCCATAAATGCCGCAACCTGATGGCGCACTTCGGCGGTCATCTGCGCTTCCAGGCTTCGCTGCGAAAGCTCCTGAGCTTCATTGATATCGATGCGCCGCAGCAGATACTTCACTCTCGCCACCGAACGGCCGTTCATCGACAGATGACGATAACCCATGCCAATCAGGATCGTCACGCACATCGGATCGCCCGCCATTTCTCCGCACAGGCGCAGATCGATACCAAAACGCTCGGCGTCGCGGGCGATCATCGCCAGCGCCCGCAGAACCCCAGGATGCAGGCTGTCATACATACTGGCGACCCGGGTATTATTGCGATCCACCGCCAGAATGTACTGGGTCAGATCGTTGGTGCCGACGGAAATAAAATCGACGCGGTTCGCCAGCTGCGGCAGCATAAAGACCATCGACGGCACTTCCAGCATCACGCCAAGACGCGGGCGGGGAATGGCGTAGCCGATCATCTCTTCCACTTCGCGGCTGGCGCGATCGATCAGGCGACGAGCCTCATCCACTTCATCGAGGCTGGTAACCATCGGCAGCAGGATGCTGAGGTTTCCGGTCGCCGCGTTGGCACGCAGCATCGCGCGGACCTGAACCAGAAAGATCTCCGGCTGATCGAGCGTGATCCGAATCCCACGCCAGCCAAGGCACGGGTTCTCTTCGCTGATCGGCATGTACGGCAGCTGTTTGTCCGCGCCGATGTCCAGCGTGCGCAGCGTCACCGATTTATCGTTGAACATCTGCAGCATGCCCTGATATTGGGCAACCTGCTCCTCTTCAGAGGGGAAGCCGCTTTGCAGCATAAAGGGGATTTCGGTACGGTAAAGTCCAATCCCGTCGACGAAATTGCCGAGCTTTTCTTCATGCTCGGGGCTCAGGCCCGCGTTGAGCATCACTTTTACCCGCTCGCCGCTTTTCAGTTCCGAAGCGCGTTCAAGATCGTCCTCAGCCAGGCGGCTAAGCTCGTTTTCTTCGCTGATCAGGCGCTGATACTCTTGCAGCAGCACCGGCTCCGGGTCGACCAGCAGCTCGCCGCGATAGCCATCGACAATCAGCGTATGGCCGTGCAGCAACGAAGGCTGGATATCCGCCCCCATCACCGTCGGAATGCCCAACGCGCGGACCATAATCGCGGCATGGGAGTTCGCCGCGCCATCGCGCACCACCACGCCGGCTAAACGATCCTGAGGAACCTCCGCTAAGGTGGTGGCCGACAGTTCATCCGCCACCAGCACGATGCGCTCCGGCCAGGTATTTGGCCCCTGAATACTGTCGTCGAGATGGAAAAGCAGCCGCTGGCCCAGCGTGCGCAGATCGCCCGCGCGCTCTTTCAGATAGCCATCGCTGAGCGCGGCAAACTGTTCGGCGAATTTCTCGATGATCTTTTTCACCGCCCATTCGGCCACCGCGCCTTTATCCACTTCGGCAAACAGCTCGCGGCGCAGGCGCGCGTCAGAGAGCAGGTGTGAATAGAGGTCAAAAATGGCCGCCGTCTCTTTCTGCGCGCCGGCAGAGTAGCGTTTGCTGTAGCGGCGAAACTCATTCGCCGCCTCTTCCAGCGCGCCGGTCAGCCGCTCGCGCTCGGAAGCGGTATCGAGGGTTGAGGCTTCATAAACCTGCTCCATCAGCGGCAGGCTGACGTCCATCCAGCCTTCGGCAATTGCTACGCCGGACGATGCGGGCAGCGCGCGGATGCGGGTCTGACGATACTGACCAAATAGCGCGTTTAGCTGGGACTGGGAGAGAATGCCGGCGATTTGCGTGGCCAGCGTGACAAGAAAAGACTCTTCGCTTTCGTCAAACTGGCGCAGCTCGCGCTGCTGTACCACCAGCACGCCGAGCAGCTGACGCCGCTGGATAATCGGCACCCCGAGGAAAGCGCGAAAGCGGCCCTCTTTTACGGCAGGAATATATTTAAAGCTGGGGTGCTTTTGCGCGTCGGCGAGGTTGATGGGTTCCGCCAGGCGGCCGACCAGGCCGACCAGGCCTTCATCAAAAGCAAGCGCAACGATGCGCCCGCGGGGCTTTTTCAACCCGCGCGTCGCCATCAGGTAATAACAGCGTCGGTCATGATCAGCCAGATAAACCGAACAAACTTCCGTCTCCATCGCAGCGCAGATATCGGTTACCAGGATATCCAGCGCCTCGTTTAAACGTGGCGCACTCGCGACCTTCTCGACTATTTCTCGCAACCGAGTGAGCATAATGTGCGTGGCTTAACCTCTTTTACGTCGATATGCAGGCGCGCTTTGCGGCTTAGGCGTGTTTTCCGCCAGCGCCATTGTGACGCTGGCAAACTCTTTCATCACCCTGCGGTATACGTCGCGCTTAAACGACACCACCTGACGCACCGGGTACCAGTAGCTTACCCATCGCCAGCCATCAAACTCAGGTGTACTGCTGGTTTGCATATTGACATCTGCATCACTGCCTATCAATTGCAGGAGAAACCACTTCTGTTTCTGGCCGATACATACCGGCTTTGTGTCCCAACGCACCAAACGTTTAGGCAATTTGTAACGCAACCAGTTACGGGTTGAAGCGAGGATCCGCACATCTTTGCGGCTAAGCCCGACTTCTTCGAACAATTCCCGATACATCGCCTGCTCTGCTGATTCTCCTGGATTTATGCCCCCTTGCGGGAACTGCCACGAGTGCTGACCATAGCGCCTGGCCCACATAACCTGGCCCTGGCGATTACAGATTACAATACCGACATTTGGGCGGTAGCCATCGTCATCAATCACCGGACTACCTCAAAATAAGCTTCAATGTGAATGATTGTTTCACACTCGCTGGAAACGGTAAACCACTCTGTGAGGGCGATGAGATCGAATAACATTTGAATAACTCACAGTAATACCCGGAGTTATAAACAGCGAAAGCCGTACCCGGACGATTTTATTCACTTTTTCTGTGGATAGAGTTGTGAAGAAGTACGGAATTAACCAGGGAAAACCCGGAATCATCCGAACGGCGTAGTCATAACCCTCGATAATAATGACCTAATTTTCATTAAGTTAGCATGGTGAAATTTCATAATCCACTGCATAACGTGACGATCATCACATAAGCGATCCTGGAACTGATGAAAGATCGAGCAATGTTGGTTTTATCCACAGATTACGCAAGCGCTCTGGGCATATTTTGTCTAAAAACTCGATTTTCCTCTCACGTCAAGGCTGTAAATGGAAACAGTAGTGGGGCTTTTCCCCAGTTATCCCATTTTTCTGTGGATAACATGGTGTAAGATCCTGTTCATTGTCGGTGACCAGTTCTGGAAAACCCGGTTTTACAAATTTCATCGCGGCAAAAAATCGCAAAAAAAGCTATATGAATCATCAAATTGTCATACTTACCCAAGAAAAGGTAAACTCTATCCACAACGGATGAAATTACCGCTCATTTTTTAGCCAGAGGTTTTACGTTATGTCGACCATCGCGCCGCTGTTATCCCCCCCGCAAAGCCAGGCGCAGCTGCTGGCCCAGGCGCAGCAGCTGGCAGGCTATTCGCTGGGAGAGCTGGCGATGCTTGCCGGAATTCCCATTCCGCGCGATTTAAAACGTGATAAAGGCTGGATCGGTATTCTGCTGGAAATATGGCTGGGGGCGAGCGCCGGCAGCAAGCCGGAGCAGGATTTCGCCGCCCTCGGCGTTGAGCTGAAAACGATTCCCATCGATGCTTTTGGCCGGCCGCTGGAAACTACCTTCGTCTGCGTCGCGCCGCTAACCGGCAACAGCGGCGTTACCTGGGAGAGCAGCCACGTTCGTCACAAGCTTAAGCGCGTGCTGTGGGTACCGGTAGAGGGCGATCGCGCGATCCCTTTAGCCGACCGCCGCGTTGGCGCTCCGCTGCTGTGGAGCCCCAGCGAAGAAGAAGAGCGACAGCTACGTATGGATTGGGAAGAGCTGATGGACCTGATCGTCCTTGGCCAGGTCGAACGTATCACCGCTCGCCACGGCGAAGTTCTGCAGCTGCGCCCGAAAGCGGCCAACAGCAAAGCGCTGACCGAGGCCGTAGGCGCCCGCGGCGAGCCGATCCTCACCTTACCGCGCGGTTTCTATTTGAAGAAAAATTTTACCGCCGCCCTGCTCGCCCGCCATTTTCTTCTTTACCCTAAATAAATCGGCTTGCTTCACGGCGGTCATTAAATGCCTGCCGAAGCGTAGAAACCTTACGCGACCTGGTTCAGCGCAATCGGCTAACAAAAAGGGAAACCAAAGCTGAACGGCCTGGATGATGATTAATTTTTTGTTCTGCCATGACGGTTGCATATAATTGCTTCTTTCTATTTTGCAGGACTTTGAACGATGTTATTTGCATGGGTAACCGATCCTAACGCCTGGCTGGCGCTTGGTACGCTGACGCTGCTGGAGATAGTGCTCGGGATCGATAATATTATTTTCCTCTCTCTGGTGGTCGCTAAGCTGCCCACGGCACAACGGGCACATGCCCGCCGCATTGGGCTGATGGGCGCGATGATCATGCGTCTGGCGCTGCTGGCGTCAATCGCATGGGTCGTCAAGCTCACTAACCCTCTCTTTACCGTATTAGGTCAGGAGATCTCTTTTCGCGATCTGATCCTGCTGCTCGGCGGGCTGTTTCTGATCTGGAAAGCGAGTAAAGAGATCCACGAATCCATCGAAGGCGAAGAAGAAGGGCTGAAAACCAACGTCCATTCATTTATGGGCGCTATCGTGCAGATTATGCTGCTGGATATTATTTTCAGCCTCGATTCGGTCATTACCGCCGTTGGGCTGTCGGATCATCTGTTTATAATGATGGCGGCAGTAGTTATCGCGGTGCTGGTGATGATGGTTGCCGCCCGCTCGATAGGCGATTTTGTCGATCGCCACCCTTCGGTAAAAATGCTGGCGCTGTCGTTTTTGATCCTTGTCGGCTTTACGCTGATGCTCGAAAGTTTCGACGTGCACGTGCCGAAAGGTTACATCTATTTCGCCATGTTCTTCTCGATTGCGGTTGAGAGCCTCAACCTGCTGCGAAATAAAAAAAATCCGCTGTAGAGCGCTAAAATGCAGCCCTGAAACGGGCTGCAATCTTTTTTTAAGACTTAACTGCTTTTTATGTCTCACAAATCAGGCTATTAATATACTGGTACGAGGTGCGGCTATAATAGGGGTGATAACGATGAAAAAATGGGCAGTATTGATTTCCGCCGTAGGACTGGCGTTCTCGGTTTCAGGTTGCAGCAGCGATTACGTCATGGCAACCAAAGATGGTCGCATGATTCTGACTGACGGCAAACCCGCTATAGACGACGATACTGGCCTTATCAGCTACGAAGATCAGCAGGGTAATAAAATGCAGATCAATCGTGATGACGTTTCGCAGATTATTAAACGTTAAGACTCGCCGCTACGCAGCGATGGCTCCTTTATCGCTCGCCTAAGCAGGTTTCAATATTCTTCAGCATTAAAATAAAAGTCGGGATACACCTGATCTGTCCGCGAGGATTCGTCAGGCCTGATTCCGCCAGCCCGGCTTTTTTGATTTTTTTACTTCCCCTTTTTCTTCCCCTCTGCCATTTTTATATTCCTTTGTCGGGGAACGCCTGACCTTGTTGATAAAAAAAGGAAGCCGGCTATGCAGTATCACCGTATCCCACACAGTTCTCTTGAAATCAGCACGCTGGGGCTGGGCACAATGACGTTTGGTGAGCAGAATAGCGAGGCAGACGCCCATGAGCAGCTCGATTACGCCGTGAGCCAGGGCATAAACCTGATCGATGTCGCTGAAATGTATCCCGTCCCGCCGCGCCCGGAAACCCAGGGTCTGACGGAAACCTACGTCGGCAACTGGCTGGCGAAGCGCGGTAACCGCGAGAAGCTGGTTATCGCCTCTAAAGTCAGCGGCCCTGCCCGCAATAACGACAGCAGCATCCGTCCTGACCACAAACTGGATCGTAAAAATATCCGCGAGGCGCTTCACGACAGCCTGAAGCGCCTGCAGACCGATTATCTCGATCTCTATCAGGTACACTGGCCGCAGCGCCCAACCAACTGTTTCGGCAAACTGGGCTACACCTGGGCCGATTCCGCGCCGGTCGTCACTCTCCTGGATACGCTGGATGCTCTGGCTGAATTCCAGCGTGCCGGCAAAATTCGCTATATCGGCGTTTCCAACGAAACAGCATTTGGCGTCATGCGTTACCTTCATCTTGCGGATAAACACGACCTGCCGCGCATTGTGACGATCCAGAACCCGTACAGCCTGGTGAACCGCAGCTATGAAGTGGGCCTGGCGGAAGTTAGCCAGTATGAAGGCGTTGAACTGCTGGCCTATTCCTGCCTCGCGTTCGGTACGCTGACCGGGAAGTACCTCAATGGCGCAAAACCGGCCGGCGCGCGCAATACGCTGTTCAGCCGTTTTACGCGCTATAGCGGCGAGCAAACGCAAAAAGCGGTGGCGGCCTATGTCGATATCGCGAAGCGGCATAACCTTGACCCGGCACAAATGGCGCTGGCCTTCGTGCGTCGTCAGCCGTTTGTCGCCAGTACCCTGCTGGGCGCGACGACCATGGAACAGCTGAAAACCAACGTCGAAAGCCTCCATCTGGAGCTGAGCGCAGAGGTGTTAGCGGAGATTGAAGCGGTGCATCAGGTTTATACCTACCCGGCGCCGTAAGAGCGTAAAGTCCCGGTCGCGGCGTGAACGCCTTGTCCGGGCGACAAAATGGCGCAACCATGCAGGCCTCTTTCCCGGAGGCGATGCTAAGCATCTTTTCGGGCTACAAGTTCTAAAAGCTCCCGGATTGCGGCTGACGCCTTATCCGGGCTACAACATCGCCGCAGGCACGGAACGGCAGCCTGGCTAAGCGCTGCGCATGCGGGGGGATATTCCCGGATTGCGGCTGACGCCTTATCCGGGCTACAGCGTCACCGCATAGGCGGAACGGTAGCCTGGCTAAGCGCAGCGCGAGCCGGGGATGTTATTTGCGCCGTCCCCAGATCCACAGGGCGGTAATTGCCAGCGCGAACACTACGCCAAAACCCATCCCCACGCCGACCACCGGAATACCGATGCTCACCGCCAGCGAATAGAGCCCCAACATCAGCAGCATCGCCACGTTTTCGCCCAGGTTCTGCACCGCGATAGCGTTGCCCGCGCCGACCGTATGCTTGCCGCGCTCCTGGAGCAGCGCATTGAGCGGCACGATAAAGAAGCCGCCAAACGCGCCGAGCAGCAGCAGCAGAGCAAACGCCGGCAGCAGCGCCTGCTGGATGGCGAAAAAGATGACCGCCACGCCAATTAATATCCCGGCAGGCATACAGCGCGACACCGTTTCCAGCGTCACCAGCTTCGCCGCCGCGCCAGCTCCCAGCACGATCCCCACCGCCACCATCGCGTTAAGGTAGGTCGGCATCGCGTTGCTGGTAATGCCCAGCGCTACCGGGACCCACAGCACCAGCAGAAAGCGCAGCGTCACTCCCGCTCCCCAGAACAAGCTGGTGCCGACTAATGAAAAGCGGGTTTCGCCGTTGCGCCATAGGGTCGTACAGGCGCTGAAAAAGCTGTGGGTCATCGGCCTGAAGCGCCAGGATTGCCCCGGACGCGCCGCGGGCAACTTCGGGATCCACAGATTGGCAACGACCGCCCCGGCGTACACCACCGCGCAGACGCTGAGCGCCGCCACAACGTGCCAGTCGGCGAGAATACCGCCCGCCATCGAGCCGAGCAGGATCGCCGCAATGGTGGATGACTCCATCAGGCCATTCGCTTTCACTAACTTATCGCCGGTGGTCAGCTCGCCAAGGATGCCGTATTTAGCCGGAGAATAGGCGGCGGCGCCGATACCGACCAGGGTATAGCCGAGAAACGGATTCACGCCGAAGCAGATGCAGCCCGCGCCGATAAGCTTCAGGCCGTTGGCTACCATCATCACTCGTCCCTTAGCAAAGCTATCGGCAAATTGCCCGACAAACGGCGCAAAAAGAATGTAAGCGCCCACAAACAACATCTGTAATACCGGCTGGCTCCACTCCGGGTAGAACAGCTGCTTCATCAGCGCCAGGGTAGCGAACAGCAGCGCGTTGTCGCCGAATGCTGAGAGAAACTGGGCGCAGATAACCGCTATCATCCCTTTCGAGTACAGCGAATTGTTAGTGTGTACTGACTCACTCATCCGAATCTTCCGTCCGATCAACCATACTTTTAAGAGTGACAAAGTCCGGCTTGCCGCTGCCCAATACCGGGAGCTGTTTCAGCCAGCGAATGTCGCGCGGTACCGCCAGCTCCGGTACGCCGTGTTCGCGGGCATAGCGCAGCAGTTTTTCACGATTCAGTTCATTATCGGTGGTAAACAGCACCAGCGCCTCGCCTTTGCTGGCGTCCTGTTTAATCGCCGTGGCGTGCATTTTGTCCGGCGAAACCGCCAGCGCCACCTGCTCGACCATCTCCAGCGACACCATCTCGCCGGCGATTTTGGCAAAGCGCTTCGCGCGGCCCTGTATCCGCACGTAGCCCTGCTCGTCAAAGCTGACGATATCTCCGGTGTCGTACCAGCCGTTTTCCACTTCTCCGTGCTGATTCTCCGCCGCGGGCGCTTCCAGTACGCCCGGATTTTCCACCCGCAGATAGCCGTTCATGATGTTCGGCCCTTTAAGCTGCAGCCGGCCTCCCTCTTCAATTCCGGGCATCGCCAACAAACGCGCATCCATTCCAGGCAGAATTCGGCCAACGGTGCCCACTTTTGTCGCCATCGGCACGTTAATCGACACCACCGGCGCGCATTCGGTGACGCCGTAGCCTTCAAGAATGCGCAGACCAAACTTGTCCTGCCAGATCTGCTTCGTGCTCTCCTGCAGCTTCTCTGCGCCGGCGACAACGTAACGCAGGCGATAGAAATCATAGGGATTCGCAAAGCGGGCGTAGTTGCCGAGGAAGGTGGAGGTGCCGAACAGCACGGTACAGTTACGGTCATATACCAGTTCCGGCACCACGCGGTAGTGTAACGGGCTGGGATAGAGGAAGACTTCCGCGCCGGTAAACAGCGGGGTCAGCAGGCCGACCGTCAGGCCAAAGGAGTGGAACAGCGGCAGCGCCGACATAAAGCGGTCGTTAGCGGTAAAGTCGGCAATTGTTTTAATCTGTTCGACGTTGGCCAGCAGGCTCTTGTGGCTATGTACCACTCCTTTCGGATTGCCTTCCGAGCCGGAGGTAAACAGGATCATCGCCGCATCTTCCGGCTCCTGCTTCACCTGCGCCAGCTTCGGCATCAGCAGATGGCCAAAAATCCACAGCTTATCGGCGGCGGTAACGTCGCCTTTTAAATCTTCGAGAAACACCCAGCGCACCTGAGTCAACTGCTCGGGCAGGTGCCAGAGCTTGCCTTTATCGAGAAAGGTGCGTGAGGTAAAGATGGTTTTGATTTCCGCCGCGGTAATGGCGCTGCTCAGGCCTTTCACTCCGGCGGTATAATTCATCATCGCCGGGATCCGTCCACGGGCGATCGCGCCGAAAATCACCGCCGCGCTAATTCCCGCATTCGGCAGCATCAGGCCGATTTTTTCGCCCTGAGCGCTGTATTTTTCCAGAATACGCGCCACGAACAGGGTTTTGGTCAGCAGCTTGCGGTAGGTGTCCGGCTGAAAGTTGATATCTTCCACGCAGTTTTTACGCGCGCCGAAGCGGTCCTGGGCCGCCAGCAGAGACTCGTACAGCGTTTCGCGCGGGCGCACCGCCATCCGCGCCTCCATCATGATCTGATGCAGCATCTCACCGGCAATTTTTCGCCGGTCGCGGGCGCGCGGCGCCTCGGGCATCGGCAAATGAGTCGGCGGCAGCAGGTGCAGCTGAATGCGCGGGAACAGGCGGCGTCTGACCAGCCCCTTCAGACGGCTAAAATGGGTTAATTCGGCGCCTTCGATTCTCAGCGGCACTATGGTTGCCTGCGACTTCGCCGCCACAAAGGCCGCGCCGTCGTAAATCTTCATCAGCGAACCGCTCACCGAAATGCGCCCTTCCGGAAAAATCACCACCGGGCGACCCTGCTCAATGAGGCGTACCAGATGCTTTATCGACATCGGTTTGGTGGGATCCAGCGGGACAAAATCAATCAGCGGCTTTAGCGCGCGCATAAACCAGCGCTCGCTAATCGAGGAATAGACCGCAAAGACCGGGCGCACCGGCAGGAAAAGCGCCAGCAGAACGCCGTCAATAAAAGAGACATGGTTTGGGGTGATCAGTACCTTTTGCTGGTACAGCGCCTGCGTGTCACCGGTAAGCCTTACCCGATACAATCCTTTGAATAGCAGTCTAAAAAATCCCAAAAGCATAACAACTCCGTTTGACCGGTTAATCAGTCAAAGCAGGTTACACGAGAAGCGGCGGGAAATGCAGTGTGGGGAGCGGAATTCAGGACAAAAAAAACCTGCGCATCCGCGCAGGTCGGTGCAAGATAATCAGTACGAAGAGCGTACGTAAAAAACTCACCAATCAATACCTCTGGGATCCTGATTGTCTCGTTTTTTCCTCCACCGGTGCCAGCCATAAAACGCAAGGGAATAAGCCTAAGTGCAACCAGTTATTGCTATTTTCGCTAACTGTAACAACGGCAGCGGCAGGCAAAAAAAAACCTGCGCATCTGCGCAGGCTGGTGTAATTAGAGTGGTCAACCTGAAGTCGACTCCACCTATCAATACCTCTGGGATAGCCAGAGTATCAATGCACTGAATGGGTTAACCAGCGAACATTCGCAACAGCTAATCGCAAAGTGTAAGCAAAGGTGTGAATTATCGTTTCCCGGTATCATTCTCCGTTCCCCTGTGGGTAACTATTTCACCGGCAACGCTAATCTGCATCACAATTACATTAACCTGAAACGACCAGGCCTTGAATCTGCCGCGCTTTCCCGTACCATAACCGGTATGTAAACGCTTACCCTGGGAAAGGTCTGGTATGGCGACCATTAAGGATGTAGCCCGACTCGCAGGCGTTTCTGTCGCTACCGTCTCCCGCGTGATTAACAATTCACCGAAAGCCAGTGAAGCCTCGCGCCAGTCAGTAGGCGCGGCGATGGAAACGCTAAATTATCACCCCAACGCCAACGCCCGCGCGCTGGCGCAGCAGTCAACGGAAACCGTCGGCCTGGTGGTGGGTGATGTCTCCGACCCCTTCTTCGGCGCGATGGTCAAAGCCGTCGAGCAGGTTGCCTACAATACCGGCAATTTTTTGCTGATCGGCAACGGCTATCACAGCCTTCACAAAGAGCGTCAGGCGATTGAACAGCTGATCCGCCACCGCTGCGCTGCGCTGGTGGTTCATGCCAAAATTATCCCCGACGACGAGCTGGCCTCGCTGATGAAGCAAATCCCCGGCATGGTGCTGATTAACCGCATCCTGCCCGGCTTCGAGCAGCGCTGCGTGGCGCTGGATGACCGCTACGGCGCGTGGCTCGCTACCCGCCACCTGATTCAGCAGGGGCACACCCGTATCGGCTATCTCTGCTCAAACCACGCCATTTCCGATGCCGAAGATCGGCTGCAGGGCTACTATTCGGCGTTAAAAGAGAGCAACCTGCCGTGCAACGATCGGCTGGTGACCTTTGCCGAACCCGATGAGAGCGGCGGCGAACTGGCTATGACCGAGCTGCTGGGCCGCGGCAGAAATTTTACCGCCGTCGCCTGCTATAACGACTCAATGGCCGCCGGCGCGATGGGCGTCCTGAACGATAACGGGATTGATGTGCCGCGCGAGATTTCGCTGATTGGTTTTGATGACGTGCTGATTTCACGCTACGTGCGGCCGCGGCTGACTACCGTGCGCTATCCGATTATCACCATGGCGACTCAGGCCGCTGAGCTGGCATTAGCGCTGGCGGAACATCGGCCTCCGCCGGAGATAACGCATCTTTTCAGCCCTACGCTGGTCCGCCGTCACTCGGTGATTGCGCCTCTCGATAGCGACAAATCGTAGCGGTATAAACTGACGGCGGCGGCCGGATAATCCAGGCCTTCGCCGATGTACTGCCAGCCGAAACGTTCATAAAAATCGCGGCAGGCGGAGTAGAGAAACAGCTCGCCATAGCCCTGCTTTCGGGCATAGTCGATAACGTGCTGCTGTAGTTTCCCGGCCAGCCCCTGCCCGCGCGCTTCAGGAGCCACGTAGAGCGCCGCCATCCATGGATAAAGGTCCTGACGGCTGATTAAATCGCAGCGCCACAGGCCGACGGTGCCTAACAGCGTCTCCCCCTCAGCGGCAATAAAGGTCATAGGCAGCGCCCCTGGCGTCTGGCTATGCCCGACAATACTGGCGAAGAACGCCTGCGGCAGCGTTTCACCGCCAAAAGCCCGCCATAGCCATTCCGTCACGCGTGAAGCGTGCTGCGGCGCGGCGTAGAGGGGTTGGATCATCACACCAGCTTCCCCTGAAAAATAGGCACCGATTCAAAGAGGTAGCCATCAAAGTCCGGCGCGTCTTCATCGGACAGCTCCAGCAGACTGTTTTTAACGTTTTCGAGATGCTGCCACATAGCCTGCCAGGCCCCCATCACATCGCGACGACGCAGGGCGGCGAGAAGCGTTTGCCGATCGCCGAGCCACTTCAGGCGATACGCCCGGCTGGCAATATGCACGTTGAACTGCTGCCACAGCGGGCTGCTGTCCATCTGCAGCCAGATGCGCTCGACCGTCGCCAGCAGCATCTGATTTTGCGTCGCGCCGGCCAGCACCAGGTGAAACAGCCGGGCGTTGTCCTGGCTGGTATCGTTAGCGGCAATGGCCCGCTGCTCCTGCTCGATAATGCGCTTCAGGTTATCGATATCGGCGCGGGTGGCCATTTTGGCGGCAAAGGCGGCGATGTTGCTCTCCAGCAGCTGGCGGGCCTGCAGGATTTCGAAGGGCCCGACGTCGCTGCTCAGCATCTGTTCTTCCTCACTATCGTCCTCGTGCGGGATGCGCATCACATACACCCCTGAGCCCTGGCGGATATCAACCGTCCCCTGCAGCTCCAGCATCAACAGCGCTTCACGGACGATGGTACGGCTCACGCCGTAGGTCTCGGCGATATTGCGTTCCGGCGGCAGGCGCGACCCGATAGGATAGCGCCCCTGCGCAATCTGTGCGCGTAAATCATCACCTATTTCCTGGTAGGGTTTCTTTTCCGGCGGAATGATAGCCTTCTCCACAATATCACCTGTGCGTTATGAGCCTGCGAGTCAATATCGGCCGCTATCTTAGCAAAATTTCAGCCCGGCTAGCGCCACTCATCATCAATATCCAGCGTCAATTCGCGACTCTCGCCAAGCTTACGGAACCAGCTGGCGGACGCCTTGGGCCGCCGGGCACGATTATTTTGCAGATCGATTTCAATCAGCCCGTAGCGGTTTTTAAAGGCGTTCATTGGCGAAACGTTATCGGTAAATGCCCATAGCATGTAACCCTGGCAGTTGGCTCCCGCTTCCCGCGCGCGCAGCGTCTGCCAAAGATGCTCGCTGATAAAACGGATCCGGTAGTCGTCGGCGATAGTGCCTTCGCTATTGCGAAACTGCCCTTCGTTTTCCACACCCATGCCGCTTTCCGCCACGAACCACGGAATATTGCGATAGTCCCGTTTGATCCGCATCGCCATATCAAAAATGATTTGCGGATAAATTTCCCAGCCGCGGGAGTGATTCATCCGTCGTCCCGGTAGTTCAAAGGGCTCATAGTAGTAAGCCGGATGGAACGGCGTCTGCGGGTGCCAGGCGCGCGATGGCGCTTTAACGCGATGCGGATAGTAAAGGTTAATCCCCAGCTCATCGACGGTGTTTTCGCGGATAATCGCCAGCTCTTCCGCTCGATAATCCCATGCAACCTCGTGCTGTTCGAGCAGGGCCAGCAGCTCGGGCGGGTATTCGCCGTGGACCAGCGGGTCGAGAAAAATCCGGTTATAGAACAGATCGTAGCGCTCGGCGGCGCGCACGTCATGCGGCGCTGTTGAGCGCGGGTACGTTACCTCCGGGTTAAGAATGCAACCTACCGTGCCGCGATAGCCTTTCTCGCGGAACAGCTGGACCACTTTTGCCGTCGCCAGCACCTTGTGGTGGTTCCACTGCATCCAGGTGCCGGTATTCTGCTCGTAGGGCCAGCGCAGCGCGTCCAGGTAAACGCGGGTCTGCACGACGATCGGCTCATTGAAAGTAAACCAGCGCGTAACCTTGCGGTGATAGCGGGCGAAAACTTTCTCTGCATACTGCACAAACAGCGCAACCACCTTTTTTGACGCCCAACCGCCGTACTGCTCCAGCAGATAGCCGGGAAGTTCATAGTGCTCAAGGCAGATCATCGGCTCGATGCCGTTGGCCAGCAGTTCATCGAACAACTGGTCGTAGTACGTCGCATAGGCTTCATCGACCGTGACGTTTTCATAATCGGTGAGAAAGCGCGACCAGTTTATCGACGTACGGTAGTGGGTGAGCCCGGCCAGCTTCATCAACTGCACATCTTCGCGGAAGCGGTTGATAAAATCCGTCGCCACAGCCGGACCGTAGCCGTTATGCCAGACGTGACGGTCGTTCTTGTACCAGAGATCGGGCCAGGAATCCTGACCCTCTTGCTTGCCGCTCCAGCCCTCGGTTTGCCACGCCGAAGCGGCGGCGCCGAGGATAAAGTCGCGGGGAATGGCCATCTTTACTGTCGTCATGGTTTCCTCATGCATTTTCGCTGGCTTGCGCGTTGTCCGCCTGACGCTGGGCGTTTTCCGCGCGACGGGAAGCAATTTTGACAAACGGCAGGTAGATAAGCACCGCGGTCAGGATGCAGATAAGCTGCGTCACCACCGCGCCCATCGAGCCCGCCGTTGACAGCCAGGCGTTGATCAGCGGCGGCGTGGTCCAGGGCACCATCACCACCGCTTTACCGGCAAAACCGGCGGCAGTCGCGAAGTAGCCGATGCTGCCGGTCACCAGCGGCGTAATAATAAAGGGGATCGCGAGGATCGGATTGAGCATGATCGGCATCCCGAAAATGACCGGTTCGTTGATATTGAACAGGCCCGGTCCAATCGATAGCTTGGCGATCTCTTTCATCTCTTTGCGTTTAGTGGCGATCATCACCGCAATCAGCAGACCAATCGTCAGTCCCGATCCGCCAATGCTCATATAGACATCCCAGAACGGCATGGTGATGATATTCGGCACTTCTTTGCCCTGCTCAAAGGCGCTCATATTGACGGTAATGGCTCCCAGCAGCAGCGGTTCGCGGATCGGTTTGATCATCTGATTACCGTGAATGCCGATAACCCAGAACAGCTGCGCGACAAACATCAGCAGCAGGATCCCCGGCAGGCTTTGCACCACCCGCTCCAGCGGCTGCTGCACCACCTGATAGACCGCGTCATACAGATACATGCCGGTCGCCTGATGAAAAATAAAGCCAAAGGTGGCAATCACCGTGGTGGTGATAATGGCCGGGATCAGCGCGGAAAATGATGCCGATACGTTGGGCGGCACGGTATCCGGCATCTTAATCTTCAGCCCCTTACGGCCCTCCAGCCAGCAGTAGATCTCCACCGACAGAATAGCGATAAACATGCCAAGGAACAGGCTGCGGGTATCGGAGAACTGGCGCAGCAGGACATCCTTCACTTCATGCATTTGCCCGTCGACCATCATCTCGACGGTGGTCGGCGTGACGCAGATAAAGCAGATCACCGCCAGCAGTCCGGGGAACAGGCTCTTAATGCCGTTAATCCGCCCCAGCTCAATGCCAATAAGGAACACCGCGCCAATATTGAGAAAGTTAAGGGTGGCGTAGTTGATCGCGCTGGTAATAGGTTTGAGCGCCGCCAGAAAAGAGAGCGCCTGAAAGCTGGCGAGGCCGTTTTTTGGATCCAGCACCATATTGGAGATCAGCACCGAAAAGGCGCCAACGATGATCACCGGCATCAGGGTAATAAAGGCGGATTTTATCGCCATGATGTAGCGGTAGCTGTTGAATTTCGTGGCGAAACTCCCCAGTGAGTCGATCAGTTTGTCCTGCAATGCCATAGAGGATACCTCAGTTTTAAGGGCTTTTAGCGCACCAGGTGTACAGCCAAACACCTATTGGCATACCAAAAAATAGCCACTGGTGAGAATAAGTTCTGTGATTAAGCTCCCAACTCGTTTATTGGTATTCCAGAAAGGCGGAAATTGGCATACCGCATTTACAGTTTTATTTTCCGCGCGATCAATTCCTGTAAAAGCGTGATCGCGATAGTTTTTTGCGCCGCCATCAAGCCATATCCCCCTGAATGTCTGTGATAAACTGCGGGTTACCACGTGATATCAGGAATCGGATGAATGGCTACAATGCTGGATGTCTCAATTCGCGCAGGCGTCTCTAAAGCGACGGTTTCCCGCGTGTTGAACGGCACGGGTCAGGTGAAAGAGAGCACCCGCCAACAGGTTTTTAAGGCGATGGAAGAGCTGGGCTATCGGCCTAATTTTCTCGCCCGCTCGCTGGCGAACCGCACCAGCAACAGTATCGGACTGGTGGTTTCTACCTTTGACGGCTTCTATTTTGGCCGCCTGCTGCAGCAGGCTTCCCGCCAGACGGAAGCCTGGGGTAAACAGCTGATCGTTACCGACGGCCACGATGCGCCGGAACGTGAAGAAGAGGCGGTGCAGATGCTGGCCGACCGCCAGTGCGATGCTATCGTGCTTTACACCCGCCATATGAGCGAAAAGAAAATCATGTCGCTGATTGAATCCATCGACATGCCGCTGGTGGTGATTAACCGTGATGTAAGCCAGGCGAGAGAGCGCTGCGTGTTTTTCGAACAGCAGGATGCAGCGTTTCAGGCGGTGGAATATCTGATAACCCAGGGCCATCGCGATATCGCCTGTATTACCGTGCCGATGCACACGCCGACGGGTAAAGCTCGCCTGGAAGGCTATCGTAACGCGCTGAAAAAGCACGGCATTAAGTGGGATCCGGCGAAAGTGAAATACGGCGACTCCACCATGAGCCGCGGCTATGAACTCTGCTGCGAGCTGCTGGAAGAGAAAACGCCGTTTAGCGCGCTGTTTTCCTGTAACGATGATATGGCGCTGGGCGCTTCGAAGGCGCTGCACCAGGCAGGGCTGCGGATCCCGCAGGATATTTCGCTGTTTGGCTTTGATGACGCGCCGAGCGCTAAATGGCTGGAACCGGGGCTATCGACGGTCTATCTGCCGATCGATAACATGATCACCACCGCTATCGATCAGGCGATCAAGCTGGCTAACGGTCAGCCGATCGAAACCATACCGCCGTTTACCGGCAAACTGGTGCTGCGCGAGTCGGTCACCACCGGGCCGTATTACGCATAATTAGCGGGCCCGATAAGCAAAGCGCCATCGGGCAGCGCCTTACAGCTGCTCGAGCGCCAGCAGCTCTTCGATAGTCTGACGGCGGCGGATCAGCCGCGCTTTACCGTTGTCGAACAGCACTTCCGGCAGTAGCGGACGACTATTGTAGTTTGAGGACATCGACGCGCCGTAAGCGCCGGTATCGTGCAGCACCAGATAATCGCCCGGCACCACCGCAGGCAGCAGGCGGGTTTCCACTTTCCCTCCCTCCTGCTGGGTAAAGACATCGCCCGATTCGCACAGCGGCCCGGCCACCACGGTTTCTATCTCCGCTGCGGCGCTCAGATCGCGGCCGTCCGCGGCCAGAGCGGTAATATGGTGATAGCTGCCGTACATCGCCGGACGCATCAAATCATTAAAACCGGCGTCAATCAGCACGAAGTGGCGGCTGCCCATCTCTTTTACGCTGCGAACCTGAGAAACCAGCACGCCGGATTCCGCCACCAGGAAGCGACCCGGTTCGATCTCAAGCGCGACCGGATGGCCCAGGTGTTTAGCGACCTGTTCACGCGCCGCGTTCCACAGGCCGAAATAGTGATCGGTATCGATCGCCTCTTCGCCTTCGCGGTAAGGGATCGACAGCCCGCCGCCGGCGGAGATCGCCTGCAGATCCTGACCGAATTCGACAACCTGACGCACCATCGCGCCGCAGACCTGCTCCAGGTGGCCGTAGTCTACGCCGGAGCCGATATGCATATGAATTCCCACCAGCTGTAGCTGATAACGACGCATCACTTCCAGCGCCGCCGTTAAATGACTGTGCCAGATGCCGTGCTTGCTGTTTTCGCCGCCGGTATTGGTTTTTTGGCTATGACCGTGACCGAACCCCGGGTTAACCCGCAACCAGACGCGATGGCCCGGTGAAACTTCGCCCAGCTGGCTCAGCATATCAATTGAGCCGGCGTTGACCGGGATCTGCAGTTCTTTCACCCGCGCCAGGGTTGCATCGTCGATCAGATCAGCGGTAAAGACGATATCTTCCGGATGCTGATGCGGATCGTATCCGGCAGCCAGCGCGCGCTCGATCTCGCCCAACGACACCGAATCCACCTTCACGCCCTGCTCGCGCATCAGGCGAAGGATGTGGATATTCGAGCAGGCCTTCTGCGCAAAACGCACTACGTCGAACTTGCTCAACTGAGCAATCTGGCGGCGGATAATTTGCGCGTCGTAGACCCAAACCGGGCAGCCGAACTCGGCGGGCAAACGCAGCAGATTGTCTGCGTTCAGGTCGGTATTGGTGGCGTAAAGCGAGTGTGGCATAAAGAACTCCGGTGCTGTGTGTGCGTTATCTCTGTTTTTTTACGATTACGCCACAGCGCGTGGGGAATAAAAAATATCGTTTTATTGCCAGTCTATGCAAAAATGATATGGCTTGCGTTACTTAAGGAACACTCATGCCCGCCGTTAATCTGCGTCATATTGAAATCTTCCATGCCGTCATGACCACCGGCAATCTGACCGAGGCCGCAAGAATGCTGCATACCTCGCAGCCGACCGTCAGCCGCGAGCTGGCGCGTTTTGAAAAGGTGCTGGGATTAACGCTGTTCGCCCGCGCCCGCGGCCGTCTGCAGCCAACGGTTCAGGGTTTACGCCTGTTTGAAGAGGTGCAGCGCTCCTGGTACGGCCTGGACAGAATCGTCAGCGCTGCGGAAAGCCTGCGCGAGTTCCGCCAGGGCGAACTGTCGGTCGCCTGTCTGCCGGTATTTTCCCAATCATTCCTGCCGCTACTGCTGGAGCCTTTTTTGACGCGCTACCCGGAGGTCAGCCTGCAAATCGTCCCGCAGGAGTCACCGCTGCTGGAGGAGTGGCTTTCCGCCCAGCGCCACGATCTGGGATTGACGGAGACCCTGCATACTCCCGCCGGAACCGAGCGTACGCCCCTGTTGACCCTGAATGAAGTGTGCGTATTGCCGCAGGGCCATCCGCTTGCCGCTAAGCAAGTATTAACGCCTGCAGACTTTAATGGTGAAAACTATATTAGCCTGTCGCGCACCGACAGCTACCGTCAGCTGCTCGATGCGCTGTTTCATGAACATCAGGTGAAACGGCGGATGGTGGTGGAAACGCACAGCGCCGCCTCCATTTGCGCTATGGTGCGCGCCGGAGTCGGCATTTCAGTGGTTAACCCGCTCACCGCGCTCGATTATGCCGGGAACGGCGTGGTGGTCCGACGCTTTAGCGTTGAAGTGCCTTTTACCGTAAGCCTGGTTCGCCCGCTCCACCGACCGGGATCCGCGCTGGTCGATGCGTTTGCACTGCATTTGCAAAACAGCATGTCTCGCATCCTGACCCCGCTCGAAGCGGTACTTACGAAAGCATAAACTCCACCGCGTCCGCCGCATGAATCGCTGTGGTATCAAACACCGGCAGCGGACTGCTCTCTTCCGGTACCAGCAGGCCGATTTCGGTGCAGCCAAAAATGACCCCTTCCGCCCCCTGCTCCGCCAGAGCGTCAATGACCTGCAGATAGTAGTCGCGTGAATGCGCGTTAAAGACGCCGAGGCACAGTTCATCAAAAATGATCTGGTTAATCCGCGTGCGATCTTCAGCTTCCGGAATCAGCGTATCAATAGCAAACTGCTGCTGCAGGCGGCCGCGATAAAAATCCTGTTCCATGGTATAGCGCGTGCCTAATAGCGCAACGCGGCGCTGGCCCTTTGCGATAATCGCTCGTCCGGTAGCGTCGGCAATATGCAAAAACGGCACGTCGCAGCGCGTTTCTATCGCCTGCGCGACTTTATGCATGGTGTTGGTACACAGGACGATCCCTTCGGCGCCCGCCTGCTGCAGGCCGAAGGCCGCCTGCGCGAGGATCTCGCCCGCGCGTTCCCAGTCGCCGTTTGACTGACAGGCTTCAATTTCGTGGAAATCGACGCTGTGCAACAGCAGGCTGGCGGAGTGCAGACCGCCGAGGCGTGATTTAATACCTTCATTTATCAACCGGTAGTAAGGAATCGTTGATTCCCAGCTCATACCGCCTAACAGACCAATCGTTTTCATCATCCCTCCTTGTGTGAGTTTTTCAGTAGAACAAAGTTGTGATCGACTTTCCACTTCTCCCGACGATCGTTTCCTTTTTCAGGATTATGGGATAGATTAAATGAAACATTGTTTCATTTAATCACAGGACCATCGGATGTTTATTTTTCATAAAGAGACCACCCTTGAAGATCTGGGTAATGGCGTCACGCGCCGCATTCTTGCGCACGATGGCAAAATGATGGCGGTTGAAGTGAACTTCGAACAAGGCGCCATTGGGCCGATGCATAACCACCCCCATGAACAGCTTACCTACGTGCTCTCAGGCGAGTTCGAGTTCACCATCGGTGATGAAAAGCACGTGGTCAGCGCCGGCGATACGCTCTACAAGAAACCGGAAATTATGCACGGCTGCGTTTGCCTCAAGGCGGGAACGCTGCTGGATACCTTCACCCCTGTTCGTCAGGATTTTCTGCAAAAGTAGCTCTTCATCTCCAGGGCATGCCGCGCATGCCCACCATTTTCTGAACTTTTCCGCTACAAATAATTGTCATAAAGTATGTCGCACCGCAATGATTAGCAGCGCAAGCAATTTCGCCTGACCAGCCTCTCTCCGTCGGACTCTCATCCGTATCTCTGACCTCTCATCTCTGCAAAATGCGCGCTCCAGCACCTTTTTGAAACATCGTTTCGACTTTGATCACATTTCCGCGATCAACCGAATGACTCCGTAATAAATAGCAATAAAATAAAATTAAAACGGCGTTTTACAAAATCAGGACACCGGGTAAGACAAAATCAAAAAACACATGTTCTTCAGGGATAAGAAGAAAGAAAAGTTTTAACCAATCAACCATCGCCAGGGAAGGATTTACCGCTGACATACCAGGAACGCATTAACTTTCCGGCGGCACGGGCCGCGGGAAAGGCAGTAACCCCGAATCCGTATTACAAACTCGTAAGCCAGGTAGGTATGTATGAATGAAAACAAAATGCTGGGATTGGCATGGATATCGCCCTACATCATAGGGTTGATAGTCTTTACCGCCTTTCCCTTTGTTTCATCTTTCTTCCTCAGTTTCACTGAGTACGATTTGATGAGTCCACCGGTGTTTAACGGCATCGAAAACTATCGCTACATGCTGACCGAAGATGGCCTCTTCTGGAAATCCATGGGCGTGACGTTCGCGTATGTCTTTTTAACCATCCCGTTAAAACTGGCTTTCGCTCTGGGGATCGCGTTTGTCCTCAACTTTAAGCTGCGCGGCATCGGTTTTTTCCGTACCGCCTACTACATCCCGTCGATACTGGGTAGCTCGGTGGCGATTGCCGTATTGTGGCGCGCGCTGTTTGCTATCGACGGCCTGCTGAACAGCTTTATCGGCGTGCTCGGCTTCGACCCGGTCAACTGGCTCGGCGAGCCTTCGCTGGCCCTGATGTCCGTTACCCTGCTGCGCGTCTGGCAGTTTGGCTCAGCGATGGTCATCTTCCTTGCGGCGCTGCAGAACGTTCCACAATCACAATATGAAGCGGCGATGATCGATGGCGCTTCAAAATGGCAGATGTTTATGAAGGTCACGGTGCCGCTAATCACACCAGTGATTTTCTTCAACTTCATCATGCAGACTACCCAGGCGTTCCAGGAGTTTACCGGCCCGTACGTCATCACCGGAGGCGGCCCAACCTACTCCACCTATCTGTTCTCGCTCTATATCTACGACACCGCCTTTAAGTACTTCGATATGGGCTACGGTGCAGCGCTGGCATGGGTGCTGTTCCTGGTGGTCGCGGTGTTTGCCGCCATTGCGTTTAAGTCTTCGAAATATTGGGTGTTCTACTCCGCCGATAAGGGAGGCAAAAATGGCTGATATCCAACAAATCACTGAAGCAAGGGACGTCGCTGAACGTGAAGTCGCGCGGACGCTGCGCCGTGAAAAAATAAGCCGCTCGATTCGCTATGTGATCCTGCTGTTCGTCGGCCTGCTGATGCTCTACCCGCTGGTATGGATGTTCTCGGCGTCGTTCAAACCGAACCATGAGATCTTCACCACCCTGAGTCTGTGGCCTGCCCACGCGACCTGGGATGGCTTTATCAACGGCTGGAAAACCGGCACCGAGTACAACTTCGGCCACTACATGCTGAACACCTTTAAGTATGTGATCCCGAAAGTGCTGCTGACCATTATCTCCTCCACCATCGTGGCCTACGGCTTTGCCCGCTTCGAAATCCCGTGGAAGAAATTCTGGTTCGCTACGCTGATCACCACCATGCTCCTGCCGAGCACCGTACTGCTGATCCCGCAGTATCTGATGTTCCGCGAAATGGGCATGCTGAACAGCTATCTGCCGCTGTACCTGCCGCTGGCCTTCGCCACTCAGGGGTTCTTCGTCTTCATGCTGATTCAGTTCCTGCGCGGCGTTCCGCGCGACATGGAAGAAGCGGCGCAGATTGACGGCTGCAACTCCATTCAGGTGCTGTGGTACGTGGTGGTGCCAATTCTGAAACCGGCGATTATCTCGGTGGCGCTGTTCCAGTTCATGTGGTCCATGAACGACTTTATCGGTCCGCTGATTTACGTCTACAGCGTGGATAAATACCCCATCGCGCTGGCGCTGAAAATGTCCATCGACGTCACGGAAGGCGCTCCGTGGAACGAAATTCTGGCAATGGCGAGTATCTCCATTCTGCCGTCCATCATCGTGTTCTTCCTGGCACAACGCTACTTCGTACAGGGCGTTACCAGCAGCGGAATTAAAGGTTAAGAGGGAAATATCATGGCTGAAGTTATTTTCAACAAACTGGAAAAGGTCTACTCCAACGGCTTCAAGGCGGTACATGGTATCGATCTGAAAATCGCGGACGGCGAGTTTATGGTTATCGTTGGGCCGTCCGGCTGCGCCAAATCGACCACCCTGCGCATGCTGGCTGGACTGGAAACTATCAGCGGCGGCGAAGTGCGGATCGGCGAAAAAATCGTGAATAATCTCGCGCCAAAAGCGCGCGGCATTGCGATGGTGTTCCAGAACTACGCGCTCTATCCGCATATGACGGTGCGCGAGAACCTCGCCTTCGGCCTGAAGCTGAGCAAGCTGCCAAAAGACCAGATTGAGGCCCAGGTAAACGAAGCGGCGAAAATCCTTGAGCTGGAAGAACTGCTGGATCGCCTGCCGCGTCAGCTCTCCGGCGGACAGGCACAGCGCGTAGCGGTTGGCCGCGCGATTGTGAAGAAACCGGATGTATTCCTGTTCGATGAACCGCTCTCTAACCTTGACGCCAAGCTGCGCGCCTCAATGCGTATTCGTATTTCCGACCTGCATAAGCAGCTGAAAAAATCCGGTAAACCGGCGACCACCGTCTACGTCACCCACGATCAGACCGAGGCGATGACCATGGGCGACCGCATCTGCGTGATGAAGCTGGGCCATATCATGCAGGTGGATACCCCGGACAACCTCTATCACAAGCCGAAAAACATGTTTGTGGCCGGGTTTATCGGCGCGCCGGAGATGAATATTCGTCCCAGCCAGCTGGTTGAGCAAGCGGGTCGCCTGCATCTGACCGTTGGCGACGGGCTGCTGCCGCTAAATGACCGACTGCAGAGCAAGGTCGACACCCATAAGAACCAGCAGGTGTTCTTTGGCGTGCGTCCGGAATTTGTCTCCATCTCCGATGAACCGTTTGCTGAAGGCTCCTGCCCCGGCGAGATGGTGCGCGTGGAAAACATGGGCCATGAATTCTTCGTCTACCTGAAGGTGGCCGATTATGAACTGACCGCCCGCGTGCCTTCAGATGAAGCGAAGCCAATGATTGAGAAAGGACTTCATCGCACGGTGCATTTCAAATTCGATCTCAACAAGTGTCATATCTTTGACGCCAAAACTGAACAGAACATCTCTCTGTGAACCCTGGAGTATTAAAATGAAAAAAGTGCTTTTAAGCGCCGCAATCTCCGCCACTTTGGGCCTTACCGCGTTGCCTTCTATGGCAAAGGATGTCGACCTGCGTATGTCATGGTGGGGCGGCAACGGCCGTCACCAGGTGACCCTCAAGGCGCTGGAAGAGTTTCATAAACAAAACCCGGATATCAACGTTAAAGCGGAATATACCGGCTGGGACGGCCATCTTTCGCGCCTGACCACGCAAATCGCCGGCGGTACCGAGCCGGACGTGATGCAAACTAACTGGAACTGGCTGCCAATCTTTTCGAAAAACGGCGAAGGCTTCTACGATCTCAACAAGATGAAGGACGTGATCGACCTGAGCCAGTTTGATGCCAAAGAGCTGCAAACCACCACGGTAGACGGCAAGCTTAACGGTATACCTATTTCCGTGACCGCGCGCGTCTTCTATTTTAACGATGAAACCTGGAAAAAAGCGGGCGTCGAGTACCCGAAAACCTGGGACGAGCTGATGGCGGCGGGTAAAACCTTTGAGAGCAAGCTGGGTAAACAGTATTACCCGGTCGTGCTGGAGCACCAGGACACTCTGGCGCTGCTCAATTCATATATGATTCAGAAGTACAACCAGCCGGCTATCGATGAAAAAACCAAGAAATTCTCCTACAGCAAAGAGCAGTGGGTCGAATTCTTCCAGATGTATAAAAAGCTTATCGACAGCCACGTGATGCCGGACACCAAGTACTATGCCTCGTTCGGTAAGAGCAACATGTATGAAATGAAGCCGTGGATTCAGGGCGAGTGGGCGGGTACCTATATGTGGAACTCCACTATTAACAAATACTCCGACAACCTGAAGCCGCCGGCGAAGCTGGAGCTGGGCAGCTATCCGATGCTGCCGGGCGCTACCGACGCAGGTCTGTTCTTTAAACCTGCGCAGATGCTCTCCATTGGTAAATCCACCAAAAATCCGGAAGCGGCGGCGAAGGTGATCAACTTCCTGCTGAACAGTAAAGAAGGGGTTGAGACGCTGGGTCTTGAGCGCGGCGTGCCGCTGAGCAAAGTGGCGGTGCAATACCTGACCGAAAACGGCGCGATCAAAGAGGACGATCCGGCGGTATCGGGCCTGCGCCTGGCGCAGTCCCTGCCGGCCAAACTCTCGGTGTCGCCGTACTTTGATGACCCGCAGATCGTCGCCCAGTTCGGCACCTCTCTGCAGTACATCGACTACGGGCAGAAAACCGTGGAAGAGACGGCAATTGACTTCCAGCGTCAGTCTGACCGCATCCTGCGCCGCGCGATGCGCTAATTGCCTGTTATCGGAACCTACCCCGCAGCTCCGGCTGCGGGGTATTTTTTTAGCAAGGAGTGAAGTGAATCATGAAAGGCAAAATCATCCCGCTGAGCTTTCTGCACACGCAGGACAGCGAAACCGGTCACCAGGTGATCCGGATGACGCCACCGCATGTTATCTGCCATCGCAACTATTTCTATCAAAAATGCTTTACCCGGGATGGCGGCAAGCTAATTTTCGGCGGCGCGTTTGAAGGCCACTGGAACTACTATTTACTCGATATCGCCGGCCAGCAGGCGACCCAGCTCACCGACGGGCCGGGCGATAACACCTTTGGCGGTTTCCTTTCCGCCGACGACCGGTCGCTGTGGTATGTGAAAAACAACCAGCAGCTGCGCCGCGTGGATCTGGCCTCGCTGGAGGAACAGGTCGTATATCAGGTGGATGACCAATGGGTAGCCTACGGAACCTGGGTCGCCAACAGCGATTGCAGTCAGATGGTCGGAATCGAAATCAAAAAAAGCGACTGGCAGCCGTTGACCGACTGGGGCAAGTTCCGCGCATTCTACTTCACCGAGCCGGAGTGCCGGTTGATTAATATCGATCTGCGCAGCGGCGAACAGCGCGTGGTATTGCAGGAAAAACGCTGGCTCGGCCACCCGATTTACCGCCCGTTTGACGACAGCACCATCGCCTTCTGCCATGAAGGTCCGCGCGATGCTATCGATGCCAGAATGTGGCTTATCAACGCTGACGGCAGCAACATGCGCAAGGTTCGCCAGCACCAGCCGGGTGAGAGCTTTACGCACGAATTCTGGGTACCGGATGGCTCCGCGCTTTACTATGTCGCGCATCAGGAAAACGATCCGCATCGCTATCTGTATCGCGCCGACCCGGCAACGCTGGAAAATCGCCAGTTGATGGCGATTCCTCCGTGTTCGCATCTGATGAGCAATCACGATGGCAGCCTGGTGGTCGGCGACGGCGCGCCGCACAGCACCGGCGATATCCAGCTTAACGATCCGTTTATTTGGGTGTTTGATATTGCCGCCGATAGGCAGACCGCCGTGTGCCGCCACGACTCTACGTGGAAAGTGATTGAGGGCGAGCGTCAGGCGACGCATCCGCATCCGTCGTTTTCACCGGATAACCGCTGGGTGCTGTTTACCTCCGATAAAGAGGGTATGCCCGCGCTGTATCTGGCGGAGGTGTAGTGATTCGGCAACGTCCCGGCTCGCGCGATGCTTAGCCGGGCTACCGCCGTCAGCGATCCCGCTGCCCGGATAGATGCACAAGCGTCGATTCCGGGAAATTATGCCACTCTGCGCGCTGCTCCC
>NZ_KV793502.1:141676-175322 GCF_001808475.1 Klebsiella sp. HMSC09D12
CCGGACAGATGCGCAGCATCGCCTCCGGGAAACCTTATCCAGTACAGGCTCCGATTCTCTCCCCGGGGGCGGCGCAAAGCGCCTGCCCGGGCTACAGGTTAACAGCCCTCTGCGATCCCGTAGCCCGGGTAAGGCGTTTACGCCGCGACCCGGGAAGATGTCAGAAGAAATATTTAAATCGCACCCGCGCGCCGTAGCGTTCATCGGTATTACCGCTTTTCGCCGCCGATGAATCGAGCCATGACGCATAGGCCCCGAGATAAATATTAAAGTTCGGCATATCCATAATATTCGGCAGCTGCCAGGAAGTATGAATAGTATGGATGTCGTAGCGCCCCGGCGTCAGAATCGCGCAGTCGCCATCGCACTCCGCGCTCACGCCGGAAAGATTAAACTGGTCGATTTTGTTATGCGCATAGATATAGCCCAGCTCCACGCGATGCCATAAAGCGTTGATACCGGCGCTGAAATCCTTTTCATCCGCCGCGTCCAGATACGCGGTGCTCAGGTTCACCACCGCTCCGTCCTCGGCATCAGTCTTCAGCGTATTCCAGCTCATGGTCATACCGTAGCCGGTGCGGCTGGACTGATCGACCCAGCGCCCGTTCTGATTCTGATAGCCGTAAGCATTGTTAACGAGGTTACTCTCCATTGCTGCCGCCACCGACCAGGGGCCAGACTGCCAGGACGCCACCGGACGCACGTACACCACGTTTTTACGATTATCGAGCGCGTTGCCGTGATAGTTCTGATCGACAAACAGCGAGCTGCCGTCCTCCACCAGCGTATTCACCTCAAAATACCAGTTATCGATATTTTTACTCAGCAGGAAATTGCCGCCGCTGCTGCTGCGTCCGCGCCCCTCTTTCATCATATAAATATAGCCGTAGCCGTCGCTATACAGATCGTTGGCCGTGTTGCCGGAATATTCAATAAAGGTATCCTGATTAAGCGGGAACATATCGTAGGCTTCAAAACGACCGATTTTAATTTTCCAGTCATCCTGCTGACCGAAGAAAAATGCGGCATCATCAAGATTCATTTTGCCATTCATATCCGCCAGCGGCTGTACGCTGAATCCGGCATATTTACCGTTAGCCCCTTTGCGTAATCCATCAAAGCCCAAAAGAATGCGGCCGTTAATATCCCAGCGTTCCTTATCTCCCGGCGCCCAGTTTTTATTGGCACTGGTTTTCACCGACGTCAGGCTACCGGTACGACTGGCGCCGTCCATATTAAACTCAACGTCGCCATAGAATTTTAATTCACCATAATCATTAAGCTGTAAAGCAGGTTTAGCCGGTGCGGCGCTGGCCACCGTGGCCGCTGGCGTTTCCTGACCTTTCAGCGCGCGGATTTCTGCCTCCGCGCTGGCCGCCCGCTGCTCGGTCGCCTTTAGCCGTTGTTCCATTTGCGCCAGCCGTTCCTCAAGAGATAACGGCGCCTGTGCATTAGCCAGAGGGGTAAATAAAGACGTCAGAACACACCCGACCCAGATTTTATTCATCGGAAAACCCTTTATTATTTAGTTAAATGATATTTTTTATTTTATGGGTAAAGCACGATAATAATAACCCGTCCATCCTCGCAGACGGGTTATTAACGATCATTCAATAATTATTATTCCAGCTGCCACGCTCCTGCTTCAGTTAAATACGCCGAACCGCTCCAGGCAAATAGCGATAATTCACGGCGAGTGGCATCCGGATATATACGACTACTCAGACAGGCCTCGCCATCATTAACAAACACTTCGACGGAAGAGCTATCGAAAAATACCCTCAGCTTCAGATCGGCCCCCTCGGTCAATGGGACGCTGCGAGTGCCGCACAGGCCATACTGCGGATAATGCCGCTCCAGCACAAGGCGCTGCATCTGCGCATCCACGTAAACGCGCAGACCATCGCCTAAGCTCAGGCCATACTGCTCTGCGTTGCTGCTGGCGCAGTCCCAGTGGAGGATCGCTTCCATCGCCTCGCAGTTTTCCACCATCGTGGTCTGCTGGTTCTTCAGCGTCGTCACCGGCCATGGGAAGCTGGCGCCACGCATGCTCTCGACCTCTTTCGCCGGACGCATTTGTAGCCGATTATCCGCGCTCAGGCTCAGTTCACGCGGCAGCGAAAGCATGCCCGCCCATCCATCCTGCTGCTCCGGCAACGGCGATTCCCACATATCCAGCCAGCCGATGACAATGCGGCGGCCGTCGGGAGTGAGGAAGCTTTGCGGGGCATAAAAATCATGCCCGTGATCCATTTCCACAAACGCCCCCTCGCGCACAAACGCCTGTCCCGGCTGCCATTCACCGAGCAGATAACCGCTCTGGAACAGGTTGCGGTTTTGATAGCCTTTAGCCGCCAGCCCCTGCGGAGAGAACATCAGAATATGCTTGCCGTTGAGGGTGAAGAAGTCCGGGCATTCCCACATGTAGCCCATCTCTTTTTCCGCCTCGTCGAGGACGCCGGCATCCTGCCACTGGCGCAGGTCGGCTGAACGATACAGCCGCACCTGGCCGGTATCGCCATCGCGAGCGCCGACGATCATGTACCAGCTCTCCCCTTCTCGCCACACTTTCGGGTCGCGGAAATGGTGCATACCCGGCGGGGTGTCGACCACAATCCCCTGACGTTCGAAGTGAATGCCGTCGCGACTGGTCGCCAGACACTGCACCTGATAAAGATTGGCTTCGTCGCTCGGATCGCCGTGGAATTTGTGCCCGGTATAAATTAGCGCCAGCGTATCGCCATCCACCACCGCCGAGCCGGAGAAGCAGCCGTCTTTATCCTCCGGGCCTTCCGGGGCCAGCGCCACCGGCAGATGCTCCCAGTGCACCAGATCCTTGCTGCGCGCGTGGCCCCAGTGCATCGGCCCCCATTTGGTAGAGTACGGATGGTGCTGGTAAAACGCGTGATACCAGCCGTCAAACCAGACCAGGCCATTAGGATCGTTGATCCAGCCCGCGCGGGCGGCCAGGTGGTAGCGCGGATACCAGCGCAGGTTCAGCTTTTCATGTTTAGCCTGCAGTTCTTGCTCAGCCCGGGAAATGGAATAGGTCATATTCATTACTCTTTTGATTCAGATAGCGGAAGTTTGCGGCATCAGCGGGTCCGCAGAGGACTTGCTTGAACGCAACAAGAAGATGGAGATAAAGGTGGTGCAGAACACCAGCAGTCCCATAATCAGATAGGACTGGGCGAAGCCGTATTTCTCATAGCTATAACCCGCCAGCGGCGACAGGACGGTGGCGATAACCGAGCTGGTGCAGGCAAAGCCGACCAGGTAGAGCGTGGATGAAAGACGCTTATCGAAGTTTAAGCTGTTGTATTTAAAGATGGAGACCAGCAGCACCGGCAGTTCGACCGCGTGCAGCAGTTTCGTGATGGAGATTAGCAGCGGCCCTTCCACCAGTCCGGAAGCCACCATCCGCATGGCCATCACCATCCCGGCGAAGATCAGGCCGTTTTTCGCACCAATACGGTTAACCAGCCACGGCGCGCAGAACATACCGGCGGCCTCCAGGAACACCTGGAACGAGTTCAGATAGCCGTACATCTCATTACCTTCCTGCAGCGTCGGAAACTGGGAGGAGAAGTAGACCGGGAACTGCTGGTCATATACGCCGTAAATACAGGTGCCAATCACGAAGAAGACCAGCGCCCAAAAGCGCGGCAGGGTCAGCAGACGCAGAGCATCTTCCAGCGTCACTTTACCGCCCGATACCGCTTCCTGCATGGCGTGCGGCGCAGAAGAGACCCGCAGGCGCGCCAGGAGAATGAAGAATACCAGGCCAGAGCAGCTGGCGACGGCGAAGTTTAAATGCGGGTTAATGTTGAACAGTAATCCGGCGAAGAACGTCGCCACCGCCCAGCCCAGCGACCCCCACATCCGTGCTTTACCAAATTCAAACTGGCTCTGGCGCGCGACGCGCTCGGTGTAGGACTCCAGCACGCCGATGCCGCCGTTGAAGGTCAATCCAATATAAATCCCGCCGAAAATACTGCCGAGTAACACGTTAATTTTCAGCAGATAGCCAAACACCATATAGGCCGGCCCGGAGAGGATCAGCAGTACGGTAATGTACCAGAGCAGATTTTTCCGCAAGCCGAGCTTGTCCTGAATAAAACCGTAACACACCTGCGCAAAAAGCGCGGAGACCGAAAGCACCGAAAAGATAATCCCGGTATCCCCCGGCTTAAGGCCCACTTCCTGGTGCAGCCAGATAGAGAGCAGCGAGCCTGAAGAGGACCAGGTCACGAAAAAGAAAAACAGTAACGCACTGAGTAACGGATAGCTGTGAGAGTGATGCGCTTTCATCATGACATTCTCATGTTGGAGTAATGTTATTATGGTAACGTTAACAAAAAGCGAAACTCACTTCGTTTTGCTGAGATTCATGATGTTAATCACAAAAGTTAACGTTAACATAATAGGAATGCGATCGCGATCAAATATTCATCGCCTGCGCCCGCGCCAGCGGTACGATAGAATATCGTATGATCCTTTTACATCAGTAACTTAGTAATACCCGCCGCCGACGGCAAGGGTGGAGCACTTAAATATGGCATCTCTGAAAGATGTGGCAAAGCTGGCGAATGTATCGCTGATGACGGTCTCCCGGGCGCTCAATAGCCCGGAAAGGCTCAAGCCGGAGACCCTGGCGCGCGTCCAGGCGGCAATCGAACAGACCAACTATGTCCCCGACCTGTCGGCGAAAAAAATCCGCGGCGCTCATGCGACGCCAAACACTATCGGAGTGCTGGCGCTGGATACCGTCACCACGCCATTTTCAGTAGAGATTACGCTCTCCATCGAAGAAACCGCGCGGGCGCACGGCTGGAACAGCTTCGTGGTCAATATGTTCTCTGATGATAGCCCGGAAACCATTGTCGACCTGCTGCTCTCCCATCGCCCGGATGGCATTATTTACACCACGATGGGCCTGCGTCAGGTGCCGCTTCCGGCCAAGTTGTTAACCCTCCCCTGCGTACTGGCCAACTGCGAAAGCCTGCACGATCCGGTCGCCAGCTATATTCCGGACGACGAACAGGGCCAGTATACGGCGGTACAGGCGCTGCTGGCCGCTGGCTATCGCCGCCCGCTGTGCCTGCATCTTCCGGCCAATCATCTGGCCACCGTCCGCCGCCGCGAGGGACTGGAGCGCGCCTGCCGGGAAGCGGGTATTGACCCCGATACGCTCGACCACAGCTATATGGCCTACGGCGATGAGCACTATCGCGATATTCCCGCCATCGTGCTGGCGCACATCGTTCGACAAACGCCGCAGTTCGATTCAGTGATTTGCGGCAACGACCGCATCGCGTTTATGGTTTATCAAACGCTGCTGGCGCAGGGGCTGCGCATTCCGCAGGATGTGGCGGTTGTGGGTTACGATAATATGGTGGGAATTGGCGATCTGTTTTTACCGCCGCTCTCAACGGTGCAGCTACCGCACTATGATATCGGGCGCCTGAGCGCCCTGCATATTATAAACGGCGACAGCCATCGGGAGACAGTTCGGGTTGCCAGCCCCTGGCTGCCGCGCGACTCATTATAATTAATTGCCGATATTGCGCAGTTTCTCGCCGGACATCAGCTTACGTTCAATATGTTCCAGAGTGACGTTTTTGGTTTCCGGGATCAGCCAGAAAGTCACGCCAATGAAGGCGACGTTCAGCGCGGTATAGAGCCAGAAGGTTCCCGCCGCGCCAATAGCATCCAGCAGCGTCAGGAAGGTCGCGCCGATGATCATATTCGACACCCAGTTGGTGGTAGTGGAGCAGGTAATACCGAAATCGCGGCACTTCAGCGGCTGAATTTCCGAACACAGGATCCACACCACCGGCGCGGCGCTCATCGCATAGCCAGCGATGCACATCATGGTCATCCCCACCGACAGCCAGGAGAGGCCGCTGGAAGCGGTACCGTTATCAAACTGCATCAGACAGTAGCCCAGTACCAGCGTGCCGATGGCCATCACGCTAAAGCCAATTTTCAGCGCCGGTTTACGTCCGGCCTTGTCGACGGTAAAGACGGCGATAAAGGTAGCGAACATAAAGGTCAGGCCTACCACCAGGGTCGCGACCATCTGCTGTTCCGTGGTGGTGAAGCCCGCCATTTTAAAGATGCGCGGCGCGTAGTACATGATGATATTCATACCGGTAAACTGCTGCATCGCCTGCAACAGCATGCCGAGAAATACCGCCCGACGCACGTTGCGGTTAACCTTAAACAGCGCCCAGCCGCCCTGCTTCAGCTTCAGGCTTTCACGGATCTCATTCAGTTCGTCGCGGGCTTTCTCTGACGTGTCGCGCAGCATTCGCAGCACCTCTTCCGCTTCCACGTGACGCCCTTTTTCCGCCAGCCAGCGTGGGCTGTTTGGCAGGAAGATCACCAGGATAATCAGCACCACCGCAGGCAGCGCCAGCACGCCAAGCATGGCGCGCCAGTTGCCGCTGTAGCTAAACGCGGTATCTGAGAGAAACGCCATCACAATCCCGAGAGTCACCATCAGCTGATACATACTGATCATCTTCCCGCGCACGTTTTCGCTCGCCATTTCCGACAGATACAGCGGCGCGGTATACGAGGCGATCCCCACGGCAACGCCGAGAACGATCCTCGCCACCAGCAGCATTTCAACGCTGGTCGCAAATGCAGAGCCCACGGAGCCGGCGACGAACAGCACCGCGCCAACCATCAGGCTGTATTTACGCCCGAGGCGGAAAGAGAGCCAGCCGTTGAATAACGCGCCAATAGCGGCTCCCAGCATCATGCTGCTCACCACCCACTCCTGCAGGCGGCTGGATAAAACGAAATGATCGGTGATAAAGGGCAGCGCCCCGGCGATGACCCCGATATCGAGGCCAAACAGCAGACCCGCCACCGCGGCGGCAATGGAGACAAACTGATTCATACGTCGGGTATCGCGCTGCGAACGCGGCATGGTTGTAGAGTCGTGACTGATAGAGGTCATTTTTTTCCTGCCAGACGAAGTAAGACATACGATGAAACTACGGGATCGGCGGCTTAAAGTGTCAGGCTGGACAAGCCAAAGATATGGATTAAGTTGCTACAGGCAGTGGTTTTGTGATGGACATTCAACTTTGAAAAGAACAGAAAATAAGCATTTCAATCTCAGAAACCCCTGGCATACATAGATGATCACCGGAAAAACAAATAACCCATATGGACTATTCTCATTTAACGATATGGACAATACTCATTAAGACATAAAAAAACCCTGCCGAAGCAGGGTTTCTCATTGCGCGGATATCGCGGCAAAAATTAGCGCGCCAGCCAGCCGCCGTCCACCGCCACGGTATAGCCGTTGACGTAGTCAGACGCGCTGGAAGCCAGGAATACCACCGGCCCCATCAGGTCGCTCGGCAGGCCCCAGCGTCCCGCCGGGATACGGTCGAGGATTTCGCTGCTGCGCTGTTCGTCAGCGCGCAGCTGCTGGGTATTGTTGGTCGCCATATAGCCGGGCGCCAGCGCGTTAACGTTGATGCCGTGCTTAGCCCACTCGTTCGCCAGCAGACGGGTCACGCCCATCACCGCGCTTTTGGACGCCGTGTAAGACGGTACGCGGATACCGCCCTGGAAAGAGAGCATGGAAGCAATATTGATAATCTTGCCGCCGGTGCCCTGGGCAATAAAGTGTTTCGCTGCTGCCTGAGACATAAAGAACACGCTCTTAATATTCAGGTTCATGACGTCGTCCCAGTTTTTCTCGCTGAATTCGATCGCGTCTTCGCGACGAATCAGACCGGCGTTGTTAACCAGAATATCGATATGACCGAACTCAGCTACCGCGCGCTCCAGCAGCTGCGGGATGCCGTCAATCTGACGCAGGTCGGCGGTCAGGCTGAGAAAACGACGGCCCAGCGCCGTTACGCGCTCAATGGTTTCGGTCGGTTCAACAATATTGATACCGACGATGTCGCAGCCGGCTTCCGCCAGGCCGACCGCCATACCCTGGCCCAGACCGGTATCACAACCGCTCACAACGGCCACTTTGCCCTGCAGGGAGAATGCGTCAAGAATCATACTTGGTTCCTTAATCTTTCAGAGCCTGTGTAGGCACAGGCAAGGTTCTGATAGTTCAGCCTGCTGCTTACGCAGACCCTTATGGTTTGAAGAACTCTCAGGGATTTACCCTTCTAAAAATAAAACAGAGTTCCGTTTTACAGTGAGCACATCTTAGCCCCGGCTAAAGTCATTTTCAATTATTATTAAAACATCGTTTCAATTTTAAGACTGTTAAATGTTAAAAATGCAAAACAGATCACGAAGCGGTGATTGATAAACCGTGAAAACTCTATTTAACTCAATAAAATACAATGAGTTAGGTGAACTTAAAAAAAAGACGAAGGATCGTAAAAAAACGGCAGGAAAACAAAGATCGTTCTGGCGAGAGCCAAAGCGGCGGCAAAAAAGTGCGATCCAGAGCAAATCGTTGTTGCGAATTGCGCCCGTCATCACAAATAATGAAACGATGTTTTGATAAATTAACACCCATCTTTTAAATTTACTTCCACTGGCCGGTCAACGCAGGCGGGCGATACCTCAGGAAGGAAAAGGAGCACATCATGGCTAAAGGCATGCGGGTTAAACTGAATTATGAAGTCAGCCGCGATCCGGACACCGGCGCGGAGATCACCCGTTTAACCCCACCGGAAGTGACATGTCATCGTAACTATTTCTATCAGAAGTGTTTTTTTAACGATGGCAGCCATTTGCTGTTTGCCGGCGAGTTCGACGGCAACTGGAACTACTATCTGCTGGATCTCGCCAAAGCCGAGGCGGTGCAGCTAACGGAAGGCGCCGGCGATAACACGTTTGGGGGCTTCCTTTCCCCGGATGATAAATCTCTTTATTACGTGAAGAACGACCGTACGCTGCTGGAGGTTAACCTCACCACCCTGCAAGAACGTGAAGTTTATCGCGTGGCCGATGACTGGGTGGGCTACGGCACCTGGGTGGCCAACAGCGATTGCACCAAACTGGTTGGCATTGAGATAGCCAAAAGCGACTGGACGCCGCTTAACGACTGGCAGATTTTCCACGATTTCTTCCACAAAGGCCCCCATTGCCGCCTGCTGCGCGTCGACCTGCAAACCGGCGAAAGCAGCGTGATCCACGAAGAGAAGAAATGGCTGGGCCATCCGATTTATCGTCCTTTCGATGACCATACCGTCGCCTTCTGCCATGAAGGGCCGCATGACCTGGTCGATGCGCGGATGTGGATGGTAAATGAAGACGGTAGCAACGTGCGTAAAGTTAAAGAGCATGCGGAAGGCGAAAGCTGCACCCATGAATTCTGGGTACCGAACGGCTCGGCGCTGGTGTACGTCTCATATCTGAAGGGGCAGCAGGGTCGCACGATCTATAGCTTCAACCCGGATACCGGCGTTAATGAAGCGGTAATGCAGATGCCGGCCTGTTCACATCTGATGAGTAACTTCGACGGCACATTGCTGGTGGGCGATGGCTCCGGTACGCCGGTGGACGTCAAAGATACCAGCGGCTACACCATTGATAACGACCCGTATCTCTACGCTTTCGATGTCGCGAAGCAGGCTTATTTCCGCGTCGCGCGTCACGATACGTCCTGGGCAACCGTGGCTAATAGCCGCCAGGTTACCCACCCGCACCCGTCCTTTACCCCGGACGACAGCGCCATTTTGTTCAGTTCCGATAAAGACGGTAAACCCGCCGTATATATCGCGAAACTGCCGCCGCAGCCCGAAATGCTGAAGGCATAGCGTTAGCCACTGTTTGAGTTAGTGTTTCTGTAACTGGCCTTGCCCTCCTTTTGGAGGGCTTTTTTATGCCCGGGCGTTTTCCCCGGATCGCGGTACCTGTCCCGGAGGCGGCGCAATGCGCCTGTCCGGGTTACATGATGTGCATATGGGGTAGCCCGGACAGGTGCGCAGCACCGCCTCCGGGAAGAGGAGTTAATACCAACAGAAAACCCCGGCTGACCGCTCCGGGGTAAACGATGAGGACATTTTTTAAGTTAGAACGAGTAGGCAACACCTACGCGGAAACGGGTCTGGCGATCGCTGCGATCGTTGACGCCGACGTTGCCGAGCTCACCGTACGGCGCCCAGTTTTTATCCAGCTTGTAGGCAACCTTGAGGTTGTACTCCTGAGAGTAAGGTTTATTGTCGTTGCGTTTAACCCCTTCGGTACTGCGCGCATAAACATAGTTCAGCTCGGCACGCCAGTCGCCGAACACGTAACCGGCCCACGCATCGCCACGGTTGACTTTATCATCCTCTTTCCCTGCATTCGCCGGGTAGCGGGTGTAGTCATAACGATAACGGGCAGCAACGTAGAAACCATTATCGAAGCTGTATTGCACGCGTAGATTCGGCTTGTAGATTGAGCGACTATCGTTACTTTCAATATTGAACCCCGGCGTGACCGAGAAGTTCTTGTTAGCCTTCCACTGCCAGCTAATGCTCTCTTCATGACCATTACCGACGAAATCAGAATAAGGCTGGCTGGTGTTATCGCCGCCCGACTTCCACTTCGCCTCAACGGAGAAGCCAAAGCCGTTAGCGAAACGATGGGAGACGGAGACGCGGTCGGCGTTGGTCTTATCCGTTTTGCCTCCATCAATGAATTCGTGACGTAAATCTACCGTGACTGCCGAAGCTGCGAAAGACATGCCACAGAGTGCAGCAAGGGCCAGAGATCTTGCGAACATAAATTACCCCTCATAATTAAAATATCGTTTCGTTTTTATAAAACCGCATTTTATTTTTTAGGCAATATTGTTTTAGTGATCGCGATCGTAATTATTTGTTTCAAAAAAGGTGGCACAAAAAGACGTGACAAAGCTCAACAAAATAGAGCGTTACAAAGGAATTTTCAGGAGGGAAATGCCTGGCGGTAAAAACAAAAAAGCCTCCATCGGGAGGCTCAGTTTACTCATATCAGAAAGGGCTTATTAACGTTCAACCGCCAGGGCCACGCCCTGACCGCCGCCGATGCACAGCGTGGCCAGCCCTTTGCGGGCATCGCGTTTAATCATCTCGTGCACCAGTGAAACCAGAATACGGCAGCCGGAAGCGCCAATGGGGTGGCCCAGCGCAATCGCGCCGCCGTTCACGTTCACCCGCCGCTCGTCCCATTCCAGAACCCTGCCGACCGAAATAGCCTGAGCGGCAAAAGCCTCGTTGGCTTCGATAAGATCGACCTCATCCAGCTTCCAGCCCGCACGTTCCAGGCAGCGACGGGTGGCATGGACCGGCGCGATGCCCATCAGCGCCGGATCGACGCCAACGCTGGCGAAGGCGCGGATGCGCGCCAGAATCGGCAGCCCCAGCTCCTCTGCTTTGGCTTCGCTCATCATCATTACCGCCGCCGCGCCATCGTTAATGCTTGAGGCATTCCCTGCGGTGACCGAGCCCTGCAGGTCAAAGGTCGGAAGCAGGCTGGCGAGCGCTTCAGCGCTGGGGTCAACGCGCGGTTGTTCATCGGTGTCCACCAGGCGGGGGGTACCGTTGAGTTCACTGGCTACCGGCACGATTTCATCGCGAAAACGACCGGAATCAATCGCCCGCCGCGCTTTATGCTGCGAGCTGAGCGCCCAGGCGTCCTGTAGTTCACGGCTAATGTTGTACTCGCGCGCCAGATTCTCCGCCGTCACCCCCATATGATAATCATTGAACGCATCCCACAGGCCGTCGTGGACGAGGCTATCGATAAGCTGACTATTGCCCAACTGCGCGCCGGTACGGCTGTCGGTCAGCACGTGCGGAGCGCGGCTCATATTCTCCTGCCCGCCGGCGATAACCACGTCCGCTTCGCCGCACTGAATCGCCTGCGTGGCCAGGTGCAGCGCCTTGAGTCCGGAACCGCATACATCGTTAATGGTAATGGCAGAAACGGTATTGGGCAGCCCGCCGCGGATTGCCGACTGGCGCGCAGGATTCTGGCCGGTGCCCGCAGTCAGTACCTGGCCGAGGATCACTTCATCTATACTCTGGGGATCGACGCCGCTGCGCTCAACTAACGCCTTGACGACCACGCTGCCCAGCTCTACCGCGGAATGACGCGATAACGTGCCCTGAAAACAGCCGATGGGCGTTCGCAACGCGCCGACAATTACGACATCTTTCATCCTCTACCTCTGCTCCGCCTCTGCGCAAAGAAACAGCATCATAGTAGTGAATTGTTATCAAAAAATTTCGCAATTGTTTAAAAAAAGTGAGGAGAATCACAAAGATTGTGGGCGATTTTAGCGCTTGCGGCTGGCGACAACGCCATTGTTACGCATCGTGCAGGCATTGTTGGCAGGTGGCGCCTTACCTGCCTGACGAAAAGCAGCCCCGCGCAATCAATATCGGGCCAGCTAGCGGCACCGAAGCCCCGCAAGGTATCGGCCGCCGGGCGATGCGAAAATAATGGGCGCTATTCACGCCGATGCCCCTGCAGATGCTGACGCAGCCAGCTTCCCGCCTCTCCCGGCGGCGCCTTTTTATTCCACAGCAAATCGGTCGATATCACCCGCGGCCAACCGGCAATGTCCAGCGCCACCAGACTGCCGCTACCGGCAAACTCCTCCACCAGCGCGCTGGGCAAAATACACCATCCCAGCCCCTGAGCCGCCATGCTGAACAGCAGAAGATAGTTAGGCGCCGACCATACCAGCCCGCGTGCCGGTTCCGTCGTGTTTTCCAGATAGGTGCTCAGGCGCAGCTCGCGCCAGCTAAACAGCTCGTCACGGGTCACCCTGCCCTGGGCCGCCAGCGGATGCCGGGGAGCCACGTAAATAGCCATTTCGGTTTGCATCGGCAACCGGATGCTGCCGATTTCTGTCGGGTAGTTATCTCTGGCCTCAATCAGCCCCACCTGCGCCCGCTCCTTTTGTAGCAGGTCGATAACATCGTCATCTTCGCCAATCAGGCACTCAAATTCGGTATGCGGAAAATGGCGATCGAACTGCGCCAGCAGATCTTCCAGCACATCGGGATGCAGCGTATCGGAGAGCACAAAGGTCAGACGCGCTTCCGTCTTACCGGACAGCGAAATTGCCAGCTCATCAAGCCTGTCGCTGGCCGCCAGAATCGCTTTCACGTAGCTGAGCACCTGCTCGCCCTGCGGCGTCAGCGCGGGCTGCCTGGCGGTACGATCGAACAACGTCACCCCCAGATCGGCTTCCAGGTTGGCGATCGCGGTGCTGATGGTGGACTGGCTTTTGCGCAGCCGCCGCGCCGCGGCAGAAAATGAACCGCAGGCGACGGCTTCGACGAAAGCGGTAAGGGCTTCGGGAGAATAGCGCATGAACTATCTACTTTATCGATGGATACTATCTTTTGTTTATCATATTTATCCATAAAATGCCGGGTAATTTCTTATAAAGTCCGGAGGCAACAAGCCATGCAACAAGTTAACGCCCAGCGCAAAACGCTGACGGAACGGGTTATCCACGCTATCAGCTTTGAAGGCCTGGCGACGCTGATCCTCGCCCCTACCGCCGCGTGGCTTATGCAGCGCTCGGTCGTGGAAATGGGCGGACTGAGTATCCTGCTCGCCACGCTGGCGATGGTCTGGAACATTATCTATAACGCCCTATTCGACCGCCTGTGGCCGACCTCCCGGGTCGTGCGGAACCTGCGGGTCCGCGCGCTGCACGCTCTCGGCTTCGAGTCAGGCTTTATTATAATTGGCGTCACCATGGTCGCGCTGGTACTGGGCGTCTCGCTGATGCAGGCGTTTATGCTGGAAATTGGCTTTATGCTGTTTTTCCTTCCCTACACCATGGCGTTTAACTGGGTCTGGGATATGCTGCGCGAACGCGTCATAAAGGTTCGCCAGCAGCGAATCGCCGCCCGCCAGTAATTTTTGCAACGCGCCCGGCCGGTAACGGGCGCTCCGCGGCTTCACTTCTTCGCCAGAAACTATCGCCCCAGCTCATCCATAAATGTGATAAATTGCACTCCTTTTTGTTCGTTTTCTGGTTGATAAATTCGCATAATGTCTAAAATTTGGTCTAAAGAAGAAACTCTGTGGAGTTTCGCCTTATATGGCACTGCTGTAGGCGCTGGCACGTTATTCTTGCCGATCCAACTGGGATCCGCTGGCGCCATCGTTCTGTTCATCACCGCGCTGGTCGCCTGGCCGCTGACCTACTGGCCGCATAAAGCGCTGAGCCAGTTCATTCTTTCCGCTAACATCGCTCCGGGCGCGGGGATCACCGGCGCCGTTAATCACTATTACGGTAAAAAGATCGGCAGCCTGATCACCGGTCTCTATTTTCTCGCCTTTTTCGTGGTCGTGCTGATTTACGCCGTCGCCATCACCAACTCGCTTGCGGAACAGCTTGCCAGACACGTGCCCATCACTTCGCAAATACGCGCGCTTCTCAGTCTGGGCGTGGTGCTGGTGCTGAATCTGATCTTTTTAATGGGCCGCCACGTCACGATTAAAGTCATGGGCTTTTTGGTCTTTCCGCTGATCGCCTGTTTCCTGTTTCTCTCCATCTATTTAATGGGCAGCTGGCAGCCAGCCTACCTGACCAGCCAGATGCAGCTGTCTTCGCACACGTTCCACCAAATCTGGATCTCTATTCCCGTGATGGTTTTCGCTTTTAGCCATACGCCGATCATTTCGACTTTTGCTATCGATCAGCAGGAGAAATACGGCGAGCAGGCCATGGGTAAATGCAAAAAAATCATGAAGGTGGCCTACACCCTCATCTGCGCCAGCGTGCTGTTTTTCGTCTTCAGCTGCCTGCTGTCGATACCGGCCACCTATATTCAAACCGCGCGTGATGAAGGGGTCACGATTCTTTCCGCGCTGTCGATGATGCCGGGTTCGCCGGCGTGGCTGGCGGTCACCGGGATTATTGTGGCGGTGGTAGCGATGTCAAAATCGTTCCTCGGCACCTATTTTGGCGTGATTGAAGGCGCCAGCGAAATGGTCAAAACCGCTCTCGCCCAGGCGGGGATTCGTAAAAGCCGCGCCTTTAATCGGGCGATGTCGATCCTGCTGGTCTCGACGCTGACCTTCGCGGTGTGCTTTATCAATCCCAACGCCATCTCAATGATTTATGCGATCAGCGGCCCGCTTATTGCGATGATCCTGTTCATCATGCCCACCCTGTCCACGTATCTTATTCCGGCGCTGAAGCCTTACCGTTCAGTGGGTAACTTCATCACCCTGGTGGTCGGTTTGCTCTGCGTATCGGTGATGTTTTTTAGCTAGTCCCTGACGTGCGGCGAATTCTTTATTCGCCGCACGTTCTGCCAATATTCTCATCCCACCACTCTCCCTGACGGCATACACTTATCCTTTGCATACAATGAAAGCGAGGATGGCTATGTCCAGCGTAAAATTATCCGGTACCGCGACGTTAGGCGATCGTCAGGTTTATCGCCTGGGATACGGGGCGATGCAGCTTGCGGGACCCGGCGTCTTCGGTCCGCCAAAAGATCCGCAAACCGCTATCCGCGTCCTGCAGGAAGCGGTCGAGTCGGGAGTTAATCATATCGATACCTCCGATTTTTACGGCCCCCACATCACTAATCAGCTTATTCGCCAGGCGCTGCATCCCTACCCCGACGATCTGTGTATCGTGACCAAAGTCAGCGCCCGCCGGGACGATAAAGGCAACTGTCTACCCGCCATGTCGCCCGCGGAGCTCACTCAGGCGGTAGAGGATAATCTGCGCAATCTGGGTCTCGACGTGCTGGAGGTGGTGAATCTGCGCAGTATGCTCGGCACTCACGGCCCGGTTGAGGGGTCGCTGGAAGGGCCTTTAACCACCCTGCTGGAGCTGAAAGAACGCGGACTGATTCGCCATATCGGACTGAGTAACGTCACCGCCAGACAGGTAAGCGATGCGCAAAAAATGACGCCTGTCGCCTGCGTTCAGAACCAGTACAACGTAGCAAACCGTCAGGATGACCCGCTTATCGACGAGCTGGCGGCGCAGAATATCGCCTGGGTCCCTTTTTTCCCGCTGGGCGGCATTACCCCGCTCCAGGCCCGGGAGCTGAACGAGGTTGCCGCTTCGCTGGATGCCACGCCGATGCAGGTAGCGCTGGCCTGGCTGCTCCAGCGCTCGCCAAATATTCTGCTTATTCCGGGCACCTCTTCGCTACAGCACCTGCACGAAAATCTTGCCGCCGCGGAATTAACCCTTCCGGCCGATGCGTTAGCCATTCTGGATAACCTCCAGCCTCACGCCTGATTCTCAGGCTTCTGCCAATGGATATTCGCAGAAGCCTGCTCCTCAATATTTGCCTGGAATTACCTTTACGCCACTGGCACTATACATCCTACAATTAGGTGTTATCTGCATTATTCCTTCACGGATAACCCCTATGCAAAGCATAGCTTTATCCTTTTCCGACTGGCCTCCTAAATGGAGGCTTCTGTCGTTTTTGTCTCGCCAAACTTTTTGAACTCTTGATTACAGGAAAAACAATATCGCATTCAAAGTTTATACAAATCAATTTAGCTGCAAAGATAGCTAACAACATCAAACGCTCATAAAAACATCTGGTTAACACAATCAGAATGTTTGTATTGCCATATAAAAAATCAACCACACAATAACAATTTACAAGGATTTCACATGACAGAGGGAACGATAAAGACGAGTAAGTATGAAATCATTGCTATTTTCAGGGAAGAGCTTCGAAAGCAGGCGGAGATAGAAGTTTTTGTTAATAACAAAAGCACGATAACCCAGCTGACGCGGGTGGATTTTGCCGAGTTTCATATCACCACCACCTGCAAAATCCCCGCCGGGCATAAAGTTAAATTTATTCTGCATAGCGATTCAGGGAAAATCGAATTTTGCTCTACGCTAAAGAAAATCTATGCCAGCAGCGAAGGGAAAGGCAATAAAGTCGCGTTTACCCTGCCTGAATGTATCCAGGTGGTCCAGCGCCGCCGCGATCCCCGATTCCGTCTGCGCCACGAGCATGAATTCTTCTGTCACGGCAGGCACAAAAATGGAGAAAATTATCTTTTCGAAATCAAAGACATTTCGGATGGCGGCTGCGCGCTGATGACCCAAAGCCCTAATCTGAAATTCCTCAGCCATAACGCCATTCTCAAGAATGCGATCCTCGCCCTCGCCGAATATGGCGAAGTTACCGTAGATTTAGTCATAAAAAACGTTGTCATGGTGACTTTAGATGATAACGAGAAGCCGGACAGCTACTACCAGATTTCTTGTCAGTTTAAATTTCGTAACCTCGATAACAAGAAGAGAATTGAGAAAGTGCTGCTCGACTTGATTATGGAAGCCAAAAGAAAAAAGAGAGTCTGAACCCTTGGACAGTATATTACTCTACACTGATGACAATATCATTGGACAAGCCATTCACGATTATATGATCGATCGCGCCAGGCGCATCACGACCCTGAGCTTTCAGGATATTGTCAAAGGTATCTGCGCCCCACCGACCGCGACGGTCATTATCAATATCATTCACAAAGATATCTCTGCGGCCACCACGGTCGCATTACTCAACACTCTACGAAAGCGCCTGACGCACTGCGCGCTGCTGGTGCTGATTGTAAAAAGCGAGCTCTCCAGCCTGTTTCGGGAACTGATTGATATGGACAACCTTATGATTCTTACAGAAAAATCTTCTTTGTCAGACTATTCAGCTATCCTCAGCAAACCCTTGACCGCCGAAGGCTGCCAGGCGTTATGCACCCAACGCAGGCTGACCGCCAGGGAGCTTCAGGTACTGGAGTTAATCATCGCCTGCAACAACAGCAAACGAATCGCAGCGCTCCTTGATATTGACCACAAAACGGTACACAGCCACCGGGTACATATTATGAAAAAATTGGGAATGAATAGCTCACGAATAATGCATAAAAGCATAGTCAATATGTATCACTGCTGAGACTAAAAATATGTGGGTGACCAATCAAAAGCCGATCATTTATTGGCAATCAGCCTTTAATAATCATTCCCATTGGCAGAAAGGTCACCTATAATAATATTACCCTCTCCTGACCTCTGACCCCATTTTGACGAGAGATAATGAACGCAACTCTGTTTACCAGCCATAATCTATCACGTAGCGATATATCCGTGCGTTATGTCTTTCAAAAGATGTTTTCCCCAAAAGGCACGCTCGTCGCCGTTGAATGCCTGAGTCGTTTTGACCGCCTGGCGATATCTCCGGAAAACTTCTTCCGCTATGCCAATACTGGTTTACGTGAAAGCATTTTTATGGAACAACTGGCGCTTATCGAAAAACATAAACAGTGGTTTAATAAAAACGGCATCTCGGCAACCATCAATGTTGATGACCATATTCTTAGCGTATTGCTAAGGCCGGAGATTAAAACGCTGGTCGACCATATCGGCTGCGTTCATTTTGAAGTTACCGAGAACTCCAACAAATTATTGAATAATGCTCTCGCCGCCTGGAATGATCCGCAAAGCACCACGCTCTGGCTCGATGATTTCGGTTCAGGCAACGCGGGTATTAGCGCTATTTGCGGTTATCACTTTGATTATGTCAAAATCGATAAAGATTTTTTCTGGCATTTAATGCATAAAGAGTTTGGTCGGCCATTAATGGATGCGCTGGTCACGTTCCTTTCCCGTAACCACCATAACGTGATTATTGAGGGCGTAGAAAGCGAAGCGCATAAGAAATGGTTACAGGGTATGGAGTGGTTTGCTATTCAGGGCCATTACTGGCAGGAAGTCAGCATTGAACAACTGGTCCAGGAAAAGATCGCAGTTTAAAAAAATGCCGGAAAATTCCGGCATCAATATTATCCCTCGGGCCATCCCACCGGCGACTCAATTATAAACCAGCTCCCAGGTCGCCCAGCTGGTCAACGGACCGCTGGTGGCTTTTTCCGGCGCTGGCGTCACGTAGCCAATGTAATAAGTAAATACGCCGCCATCTACCGCCTTTTCTACCAGCGGTACGCGGTTTTGTTGAGGATCGGCCGGAACAATTTTATTGCTTTCATCCAACGTATTATTGTCGTTGGTTGAGAGCGCGAGGAAGATATGGCTGGCCCCGTCCGCTCGCGTATTCGCCAGATAACCGGCATTTTCATTGCTGACCGCCTTGACCATATATCCATCAACCCAGCGTACGCTGACCAGGCGGATCTCATCTTTATCGGCCGCGCCGCCGTCGTACCGTAGCTGGCAGTTAGAGAGCTCCAGGGTAAAGGGCTGCGGTTTCATAAATGCGCCGGCGCCGCGATCGTGCACTTCCGCCAGGCTGACCGGCGCCAGCCAGACGCTGCCGCTCCCCGCGTTGTGACCGCCGTTGAGCGCCACGCTACAGGAAATATCGGTCACTCGTCCGGCGAAATCCACCCGCCCGCGATCGTAATTGGTTTCGAAACCCCACGCCGTTGAGGCCATCAGCGCCCCGCTTATCAGGGTCAGCTGAATGAGTCGTTTGCTAATTTTGAATCGTGCTGCATCACTCATACCCGCCTCCCGAATTAATCGTACGTCAGGTTAAAGATCATGTGCGACTCCACCTCACCGGTACTGGTGGTCGGCGCATATTGATAGAAACGCGCATGCAGAGGCAGGGTGATATAGCGGGTCTCCTGCGTGCGCAGCGTACCGACGCTGTACTTTTTGTTGAACTCCAGCGGCACGCCATCTTTCAAAACCTGAATACCAATCCCTTTCGCCAGCGAGCTACCGGATTTTTCATTCAGCAGCGCGCCTCGGGCGTTCGTGGTGCCGGTCGCCAGCGTACCGGAAAATGAGGTCTGGATATTGGCATACCCCGACTCGCTTAATCCGCCGCTGCACTGCAGCTCAATATTAAAATCCTTACCTCCGGCGGTAGTGCCGACGCCGTTAAGATCGCTGCGCTTAATGGTGCCAACATCAACGTTCATATTTTTGCCGCTCAAGATAGTGCATGAGGGCGACACCACGGTGATCGCGTTGGCGCTCAGGTACGTCACCAGAATCGGGTTGTTACCGTTCTCCCAGTCATAAGAGGTATATTTCCCCGCCGCCAGAGTACCGCTCCCGGTCACGCTGGCAGTTTTAATCACTTCCAGCGTAAAGCGTGAGCCTTCCAGCGAGTAATTCGTGGTCCTGCTGGCGTAGCTCGAGTAAACATCCGGGTAGATAATATTCACCGTCGCCCCGCCGCGGCTAAAGCGCAGGCCGATACCGGGCACGTTGGTAGAGTAAATTTTATTTCCCAGATCCGTCGCGCCGGTGGAAACGATTTTGGCCGCAAAGCGGTTATTGCCGCTGCTGCAGCTATAGCTGGCCCCGCCCGGCGCCGACATAGTCCAGTTACGGGAAACGATCACCGATCCTACCGGCAGGTCCGGTGGAACCACCACCCTCCCCACCACCATGTCGAGGTTAACGGTCGGCTGCGACAGACGCGTACAGTACGCCCATGCCGACGTGGTTCCCATCGCCATTAAGCCAATAAAAAGCGTCAGTTTTTTCATTAGCGACATAGCGTTTCCTTTGTTTTTTGCTGACTTAACTCTACCGAACACTGTCCACCGCTCCATTTGACCGTAGCCTGCGGCGCGCTGGCGTCGCTGATAAACATCATGCTGCCCTGGCCCACCATGCCAATCTCTTTCCCGGATGGGGCATATATCGTGGCGGCGAACGGTAACGGCAGGCCGTTTGCCTGGCGCGCCTGCAGAGTGATGTTGTTCTGCACCGTGGTATCGAAAGAGACCTTAACCACGCTCCCTTCCCACGGTACGACCTGCGCCACGGTACTGCCGAAGGCGACGTCGTCGCTGCTGCCTTTGGGATCAATTTCAACCGAGTTAATCCGGTAAGGCCGCAGATACGGCAGGATGGCATAGCCGTTGCTGTCGATGCGGGTCCCCGGCGAACCGGGCAGCATCGCGCCTGCGGCATCTTTTGCTTCAATCAGCGCCATCGTGGTGCCGCTTTCCGGCGAGAACACGACGCCATGCCGATGAGCAATTAGCGTTCCGCTGGCGCCCACGCCGCTCTGGCGATACCCTTCGCCCTGGCTATAGCTGCCGTTCAGCGTGGTCCACGGGGTACGGTAGCTGCCGTTCAGCGCCACGTCGTGCTGGCCGCCGGTCGAGGTCGTTGTCGACACGCCGTAGTTGAGGTTATTTTCGCTATCCAGCGAACCGTTGACCCCAATCTGCGAGCTGGCGAAGCGCGAGTTATTAAACGAGGTGTTTGACGTCAGGTTAGCCGTACGGTTTTCGCCGAACCACAGCGGGTAGCTAAAGTTGAGTGAAACGCGATCGTCACGACGGTGGCCGGAGCTATCCGGGGTATAGACGCGCTGGGCGCTGACCGACCACGAGAGCCGACCGTACATGTTGTTGTAACTAAACTGGTACTGCTTTTCCGTTCCCGAACGGTTCCAGTAATCCGCCACCCGACCGCTAAGGTAAAAACCGCCCCAGCCGTCCGGCAGATTCTGGTTAACGGTAAACGTCATCCCGTTTTTCTGCCGCCATACGGTGTAGCTGCTGCGGTGGTTCTTTTCCTGATCGACGGCGTACAGCGCGTCGTTCAGGTTGTAGTAGCCTTTGGTGGAGTAGCGATACGCCGCCAGCACGATACTGGTCTGGGTTTCGGTAAACATACGGTTAAAGGTGGCGCGATAGCTCTGCCCCTGCTCATCAAGGGTATCGCTCTTCAGCCGCGAGTGGGTAACGTCGAAGGAGAGCGCGCCGATGCCGGTATTCATCCCGGTTCCCAGCAGGAAGGCCTGATAGTCATCAAAGCCGGTGACGCCGGTATAGCCGGTGAACAGGTTATTCAAACCGTGCTGAAAGGTTCCCTGGTAAAGCATCGGTTTATTACGCAGGGAACTATCGTCGACCTTACCGGCAGAAAGCGCATAGCGGGTCATTCCCGGACGCAGCAGCTGCGCCACTGAGGCGTAAGGTACGCTGAACACCTCAACCGAACCGTCGGCCTCTTTTACCGATACTTCAAGATCGCTACCGTAGCCGGAAGGATAGACATCCTGCAGGGTAAACGGCCCCGGCGGTACCGTAGTCTGATAGATAATATTGCTGCCCTGGCGCACCGTCACCAGGGCATTGCTTTGCGCTACGCCGCGAATTTCGGGAGCGTAAGAGCGCATGCCGTCCGGGAACATATTGTCATCGGTCGCCAGGTTGACCCCGCGCAGGCCAATCGTGTCGAAGAACTCGCCGCTGGTAAAAATCTGCCCGCCGCTGACTATCGAATTAATCTGCGGAACAGGACGCTGCAGCCAGGTCTGGTTGCTGTTCCAGTGAGCTTTCCCCTGCTGCTGCTGCCAGTTCAGGTTACCGATATGCTTGAGCAGCCAGCCGTCCCACGACAGGCCCGCGTTAACGCCAAGGTACGCGCTGCTGTTATCAGAGCCGTTGTTCGACGACGTGTGGCTATTCCAGGCGTTCGCCATCCAGCCTAAATTCAGCGCCGCAACGCCTTTATCCCAGAATTCCGGGCTGACAAAGTTTTTCAGGCGCTGATCTTCATAGATTTGCGGTACGGAAATATCCAGTCGCAGAGAGGACTGAATCAGCGTGTCTTTAACATTATCTTCGTTACGCCACTCCTGCAGGCGTCCGCAGAATCCCTCTTTTTCGCTGAGCTGCGGGTTAAACTTTTCCGGCGAGATCCCGTACTGCATCAGCATCGCTTTGGTGTAGCAGACGCCCATTTTGCCATCTTTACCGGCGGTGATTTTCAGGTCGTAGCGCCCTTTCCATTCGCCGTTGGTATACACATCGAGGGAATAGACGCCCTCGCTGATAGCGCTGGTCGAGAAGCGCGACAGGTCGACCTTTTCGCGACTACCGACGATAAAACCATCGTTAAACTGATAGACCGTTCCCGGGTTTTCCTGTCCGCTGGAAAATGGCGGCAAGCAGCACAGCGCAACCGCAATCGTCGTGCTTAATCTTCCCGGGCAGATTGACCTCTGCTTCATGATCGTTTCCCTTATTTGACGGTAACTTTCACTGCGACGTCTGCGCCATAATCATTAATATTGTTAACGGTCAGGGTCTCACCTTTGCTCACCGTAGAAGAGAGGGCGATGGTCTGAATGGACTGCGGGGCAAGCATGACCGTTTTGCTATTCAGCGCTTTGCCGCCGTTACGGGAGATACGGCTTACGGTGATATAAAAGGGTGTTGGATTACCGATCGACAGGCTGCTGCCGTTAGCGGAGAGCGCTAATTTGTCTGCCGCCGCGTCGCGATTGCCTAAACCGGCAGGACGATAAATAAACTTAAAGCGCGAACGAATCGCCAGCTGCAGAATATTCTGTCCTTCATTTTTCTGGCTGGCCTCGACCGGCGGTATTTCCAGAAGATTCAGCCACCATAGCGTCTCTTTATCTTTAGCCAGTCCCGCATTGCTGCCGAGCTTAATACGCAGGGTCTGGCCGCTTTTCGCATCAACGCGGGAAATAGGCGGCGTGATAATAAATGGTGTGGTAATGGTATCCGGCGTCGCATCGGCATTACCGTTGTCCAGCCAGGCCTGCGCCAGCGCCGGACGGTCGGCGGTGTTAGAGAGCTGCACCGTTATTTCTTTTTCATTTCCTGGGTAAATAAAACGGGTGCCGTTAACAATAATATTGTTGGCATGGGCCGCAAAACTAAAAATGAAACAGAAAAAAAGGGCAATACGCTTCATGCTGACCTCAGAATAAAAAATAAGCGGCAGCAGTGGCCGCTTTATTATTGTTGTATACCCTCAATAATTCGAATTGCAGAAAGGCGGCAAGAGCGTGACAAATGCGTTCCCGACGAATTTATCCAGCCGAAGGCTGGCCTTCGCTGAGAGGCAGGAGCCTCTCATTAATTCCCGGGAGCTTACTCCAGTAAGTGACTGGGATGAGCGAGCGTCGCCAGCGCCTGTGCTATTCGAAAGATTGCGGATATAAACCGCCCCGGCGCGAGGCGGCTTTATCTCTCAGTCGATATTACTGATAAGTAATTTCGTAAGTCGCGTAGCTGTTAACCACACCGGTGGTGACAGTCGTCGGGGTGCTGGTAGCGTAGCCAACGTAGTAAGTGAAGCGCGCGCCGTCCTGAACGGCAGAAGCATCGCCGGTCGCTTTAGGCTGGGTGGCATCACCCGGGATGATTTTGTTGGTCAGCGCGGTCGCGTTGTCGGTGGACAGAACCAGCTGGATATTCTGCGCGCCAGCGGCTTCGGTGTTCGCCAGGTAGCCCTGCTGCTTAGCAGTAGCGCCGGCCAGCAGGTTACCGCCAGTCCAGTTCACGCCCAGTTTGCTCACATCGTCCTGTTTGGTACCGTCAGCGGCCTGGCAGTCAGACACATCGATAGTGAAAGATTTCGGTTTCAGATAGGTATCCGCAGCGGCGGCTTTAACTTCAGTTAAAGTCACCGGTGACAGATAAACGTTTGCATCGCTGCCCTGGCCATTTACGGAAACAGTACAAGATACATCGGTAACTTTACCGAAGAAATTAACCTGACCGCCGCCTACATTGGTATCAGCAGCATTTGCTGCAGCCATACCAAAAAACGCAGTCGCCATTGCAGCAGAGAGAAGAACCTTTTTCATTGCCATTTCCTTGTCAGAGTGAATTAAGTATCGATGAGCAAACAGTTAATTCGCACAAAAGTCAGAAGCGATTTGCGATGCTCACTTGTGCAACTGTTAATAGAAACTTCGACTGACCGGAAGCCGCAATATTTAAGGCGTCAGGAACGAATTCTAATAAAGAAATCGTCAAGGCTGTCGGCGTCAAAGAATGCTATTTTTCGCTGACAAATATACATATGTTCACGAGCTGTTAATCAATGTAACAGATAGCTGACAACTATTAATAATTCAGGATTAATAGCAAGAAACGAAGTTATTGTTATTTACACGGAAGGGGAAAAGACGATATGGAATTAACAATATAGCAACCTATATTGGCATAAAAACTATTTCCCCCCAGTCAGAACACTCTTAATCGCTCGCTGATCGGGTATTTTTCGCCAGCTGAAAATGCTGATGTAGCGCTCGCCATCCTGCTGACGTAATCGTCACTTCGCGGAATCCCGGGGTAGTGGTAAACCAGCCTTTCTGCAGACCGTGCTGCAGCAGCGCCGCGCCTGCCGCCCCACCGAGATGAAAGCGACGTTCGCTCCAGTCAAGGCAGCCGCAGCACGCTTTGCGCCGGGAGCCGCTCTTCGTCATTATCCCCAGGCGCGCAAACTGCGCTTCGCCGACGGGCGTCAGAGCAGTGCCATCAGGCGCTATCCACGCTTCGCGCAGCAGAAAATCATACAGTGATACCGCCACTTCGCCGGCCAGATGATCGTAACAGGTACGCGCGACGCGTAAATTAACCGGCGTTGCGGTGGACAGCGCCACCGCACGCTTGCCGGCCATGGTCATCATATTTTCCAGCAATCCGGCAACATCGCTACCGGCGAGGCGGTAGTAGCGATGGCGGCCCTGGGCAAGACACATCAGCAAACCGCTGCTGACCAGCCGGCTAAGATGCGCGCTGGCGGTGGAGGGGGAAATGTCGGCCACGGTGGAAAGCTCGGTAGCCGTCCACGCCCGGCCATCCATCAAGGCGCAAAGTATCTTCAACCGCGAGGCATCCGCCATTGCCGACGCCACTGCCGCCATTGCCAGGGCCAGCGATTCATCGTCTTCAATCCGCTCAACAGGTTTTAACATAGCGCCTCGCTTATTTTCCCAACGGCAAACTGCCGCCATATTACGTTAATCGGCATGTTGAGAACGATATTCGCGCAGCACCCGGGCAACCCGAATTTGATAGCAGGCGAAGATGCTCTCCCGTCCCTCTTTCTGCGCAGCCTGATGGCAAAGGTTGCGCCTCCACGCCAGTACCGCATCCTCATCCCGCCACCAGGAGAGCGACAGAATTTTGCCTGCCGCAGTCAGGCTTTGAAAACGCTCAATGGCAATAAAACCGTCAATATCGCTCAGCAGCGGCTTCAGCTCCGCCGCCAGCGTTAAGTAGCGCTCCTGGCTCGCCGGGGTAACCTCAGCTTCAAAAAGTACTGCAATCATACCGTCGTCCTCACGCAATCAGTGTGAAGGCCAGGATATCTTCTTTGCCGGGCTCAATGCTTCGCTGATGGGCGAAGTATGATGGCTTTTATTGCGTAAAAAACGCCCTACATATTCACAAAAGCAATAGTTAATAACCTGAAGAAAGCTAATCGCGCCTCTTTTGAAACTATTTTGTAAGGCCTGAAACAGGTCCAAAAAGAGACCATCTATATGTTTTTATTGAAAATAAAAAAACCAAAATCAGCTAATTCATCATCATACCGTCACAAAAGTGTGATCTAAATCGCACTTTTTGCAACGCGCGTTATAGTTAGCAGACTTATTATAAGTCCATCGAAAGCAACCACGCTTTCCACCATAAAAGTTAAAAGGATAAACACCATGAAAAACGTAAAATTACTTGCCGCTGCCGGTATGCTGTCTCTGGTCTCTTTTGCTAGCTTCGCTCAGCCTGTTAGCGTAACCGCAGATACTCTGGACAACGCCGAAGCCAAAATCGCTGCCATTGCTAAAGACCAGGGTGAGTCTTACCACATTACCGAAGCTTATACCGGTAACCAGGTACATATGACCGCCGAGCTGTCTAAATAACCGAATGGTTGCAGAGGGAGCTGCCGGACAGGTCGCCTGAAGGCGGCTGGTCTGGCTCCCGCCACATAATAAGCACCCAGCAATGTCGAGCCCCTTGATGGGGCTTTTTTTGTTTTTGGCGAACAGTGAACCCGCAGCCCGGTTTGTGGGTTCACCGCCGTCTGCGGTGCAGTAGCCCGGACAGATGCGCAGCATCGCCTCCGGGATTTACCGACCCGCTGCAGCTCTCTTATTCGATAATGCGCGCTGAATCGACAGCACGCTGAATAGCACAATCACCAATCCCGCCAGCGCCAGCCCCTCAATTTTTTGTCCGAGGAAAACCCAGCCTAATAGTACCGCTGTCACCGGACTCAGCAGGCTCATTGCCGATACCGCTACCGGAGAAAGACGGCCAATACCGCGGAACCAGAGGCCATACGCGAGCATTGCCCCGGCAACGCACAGCCACAAATAACCCGCCGCCTGAGTCAGCGTTACCTGATGCAGCGGCGGATCGACCAGTAACGCAATCGGCGCCAGTACAATACCGCCAATCAGCAGCTGCCAGCCTGTCAGGGCAATAACCGGCAAGGCGATCGCCCAGCGCCGCGACAGCCAGGTCCCAAGCGCCATACTCATCGCCCCCAGAAATGCCGCGCCGATCCCAAGCGGATCGAGCGTCATTTGCGGCGATAGCAGCAACATCGCCATTCCCACGATCCCCGTCATTGCTGATAGCACCGCGAGCCAGGGCGATCGCTGACGATCGACGCACCATGCCAGCAGCATCACCAGCAGCGGCTGGATAGCGCCAATCACCGCCGCCAGTCCGCCCGGCAGCCGATAAGCGGCAATAAACAGCAGCGCCTGGAACGCGCCGATATTCAGGATCCCGGTGACAATCAGCTTCCACCACTCGCCGCGCAGCGGAAGGCGACGGCTCCAGATCAGCAGGGCGATCCCGGCCGGCAGCACCCGCAGCAGCGCGGCGATAAACGGTCTATCGGGCGGCAGGAACTGCGAGGTGACAATATAGGTGCTGCCCCAGATGGCGGGCGCCAGCGCGGTTAAGAATAGATCTACAACAAGGTTGCGCGAAACAAAGGCCATGATTTTATCTTCATATCAAGGTAAATTATGGCCTAAGTATGTATCGATATTTATCTTGATATCAAGACAAGTAGGCATTAATGGACAAATCACCGCAGACCGACGCCGTGGATCGCATTCTTGAACAGTGGAAACGGGAACGCCCCGATCTCGATTGCACTCCAATGGGACCGTTCGGTCGTCTGAAGCGCTGCGCACTGCTGCTGGAACCGCGCATTGAAGCGGCTTTTCTTCGCCATGATTTAGTGCGCTGGGAGTTTGACATGCTGGCGACTTTGCGACGGGCGGGCGATCCGTTCGTGCTGTCGCCAACCCAGCTCTTTTCAACGTTAATGATCACCTCCGGCACCATGACCCATCGTCTTAAGGCGCTGGAAAAACGAGGGTTTATTCGCCGCCTGCCAAACCCGGACGATGCGCGCAGCATGCTGGTCGCGCTGACGCCTGAGGGGCGGAAGTTAATCGACAGGGCGGTAGAGAGCCACGTGGAAAATGAGCGGCAGCTGCTGGATGGCCTTTCTGCGGGGCAGCGCCAGCAGCTTGATGAAGCGCTGACGGTGTTTATGCGTCTGCTGGAAAAAGAGTAATACCACTCTGCTTTGACAGGGTGCTCATACTGCTGCCGGCTCACCTTTGATGACGCATCACCGTTATTTCCCCGGAGGCGATGCTACGCATCTGTCCGGGCTGCGGTTACCCATTACCGAGCGGAAAAGGGCGATCCTGCACGACCGTCTTCATGACCAATGTCGAACGTAAATGCTGCACGCCGGGCATTGCGGAGAGTTTATCATCGTACAGCTTCTGGAAGGCCGGAAGATCGCGCGTCACCACATGCATCAGATAGTCCGGATCGCCAAACAGACGCTGCGCCAGCACGATTTGCGGGATCTCTTCGACCGCTTCCTCAAACGCGCTTACCGCTTTTTTGTCCCCCTCTTTTAGCGTCGCGAAGACGATGGCCAAAAAGTTGAAGCCCATTTTGGCCGGATCAAGGTTGGCCCGATAACCGGTAATCACCCCCTCCTGCTCCAGCGTGCGCAGCCGGCGATGACAGGGCGAAAGACTGAGATTCACCCGTTCGGCCAGCTCGGTTATCGATAGTCGCCCGTCGGCCTGCAGCTCAGCAAGAATTTTTCGATCGATGCTATCCATTTGGAATATTTTCCCTCAGATTCCCCTTCCAGAGCATAACATTGAAAGCTCATTGCGCAATAAACCCGATATTCTTTTCCTCAAATAATCGCCGCTTTACGAGGGAAAACGATGAGAAACTGCCATCAACACGCAGGGGTGCGCTGGCCATGGAAATGAGCTTTATCGCCAGCTTTTGGCTGGTTTCCTTTCTGCTGATCATCACGCCGGGGGCTGACTGGGCCTACACCATCAGCGCAGGGATCAACGGTCGGCGCGTGATACCCGCCGTCGCCGGACTAATGTCCGGTCACCTGCTGGCCACGCTGATCGTCGTCGCCGGAATCGGCGTGTTAATCGCCGGCCACCCGCTGGCGCTATCGACGATTACCCTGCTGGGCGCGGGCTATCTGATGTGGCTGGGGATCGCTATTTTGCGCCATCCGCCAACGCCAGGCACACAGCAATACAGCGCGGATAGCTGGAATCGCTGGGCGATTAAGGGGCTATGCATTAGCGGCCTCAATCCAAAAGTCTTTCTTCTGTTTCTGGCCCTGCTGCCGCAGTTTACCGACCCCCAGGGAAGCTGGTCGGTCGCGCAGCAGATGTCGGCGCTGGGCGGTATTCACCTTATCACCTGCACGCTGGTCTATTTACTGGTCGGCTACGGCGCCAAAGCGCTGTTAGCGACCCGGCCTCAAATCGCGCAAAAGGTCAGCATCGCTTCGGGGGTGATGATGGTCGCCATAGCCGCCCTGCTGTTTCTGGAGCAGCTGAGGTAGCCTGCCATATAAGGCGCGAGCGCGTGTCCTGTTCGCGCCACGGCATTATTACGGCAAAAACGCATTGCTGTACGGTTATTTTGCATTCGTCATCACCCCACTCTAAATTAGCCAATGCGCATCTCTCGCTTCCTTATCAGCCAGATTTTTTGGCTACGCAACCCTCCGATATACCCCCCTCTTAGCGGCAGTTAAGGTTTATCTCATATGAAATAAAACAATTCTTAACGCTCCCCACAATTGTTGCGCTTCCTGTTTTCCCTATTCATAAGATGGTTTTTGCAGTATGGTTAACATTATTAGAAGTTATATACTGCTGCCTACCCAGTTAAGGAGAAAAAGAATGAGCAGGATATGGGCCCTACCCCAAACCGCAACGCCGAATATATATATAAAAATAAGAACTGCCTGTCCAAAAGAAGTCATATCGCTTAAATATTGCCAGCAGCAGCAATAAATAATGCACATGCAGCCGAATCTTATCATTATCTTATGATGGCCAAATAGTGCGCTCGCCGGCTGTATAATAAAGGGAACTCAATGAAAAGCAATGCTATTTTAAAAAAAAGGAACTTCCTGACTCACAATGAAATAGAGTCATTGCTCAAAGCGGCCAACAGTGGTGCACATGCCACGCGCAATTATTGCCTGACATTATTGTGTTTTATTCACGGATTACGCGCCAGTGAAATATGCCGCCTGCAAATTTCCGATATCGACCTTAGTTCTAAATGTATCTATATTCACCGGCTTAAGAATGGATTTTCGACAACGCATCCTTTGCTAAATAAAGAAATCCGCGCATTAAAAAACTGGCTACAGGTCCGCGCCTCGTACCCGCAGTCCGACAGCGAATGGTTATTTCTCTCACGAAAAGGTAATCCTTTGTCTCGCCAGCAGTTTTATCAGATTATTTCCGCCTCTGGTGATAATGCCGGGCTATCGCTCGAAATTCATCCGCATATGCTCCGTCATTCATGCGGCTTCGCCCTGGCCAACATGGGCATTGATACCCGCCTTATCCAGGACTACCTGGGCCACCGCAACATTCGCCATACCGTATGGTATACCGCCAGTAACGCTGGCCGTTTCTATGGTATCTGGGACGAAAGCAGAGACAGACAGCGGAGCCCTGTTCTGCCGTAATGCTCGATGCCAGGGAGGGCGTCAAAATAACCGTCAGGCAGCGGTAAACATTAAAAAAAATTAACCATGCGGTGTTTATGATTATTGTTCCGGCAAGTTCACAGCGCAACGATGATTTATCTTATTACCCCCGGGCATGGCCCTGCATATAAATGCGTCAACGCCCTTCCGTTTAAAATAGCCGCAATCATGCTTTTTTCCTTTTAATTTTATGCACCTGAAAAAGAACCGCGGCCCAGAGGTTGTCGCCATCAATAAAATCTATAAGAATAAGATTTATCATCTGTAATATTCTGCCCCACAGCCGCTACAATGTCATTATTCAACTATGCTTAAGCCCCTTCGTATAATACGCGATTAACCTTGCGGATTATTTGTGAGCGCCCCCTGCGGTCCGCAGGGTCGTGTTAATTTTCAAGATCATATCAGGAGTTATTTATTGTGAACCGACGTCGTTTTCTTACTGGTAAAGAAGTTCAGGCGATGATGCTGGCAGCCCGCCACGGGCAAACGGGAGAGCGGGATTACTGTCTAATCCTGCTCGCTTTTCGTCATGGTATGCGCATTAGCGAATTACTCGATCTGCACTACCCCGACCTCGATCTTGTCGAAGGCCGCATCAATATTCGACGGCTGAAGAATGGATTCTCGACCGTACATCCTCTGATGGTCGATGAATGTGACGCTATCAGGCGCTGGAGTCAGGTACGCGGCGCCTGGAAAGGCGCGCAAAAAACCGATGCGCTGTTTATATCGCGACGCGGTACGCCGCTTTCGCGTCAGCAGGCCTACCGCATCATCCGCACCGCTGGCGTAGACGCTGGTACGGCTACCCATACTCACCCGCATATGCTGCGCCATGCCTGCGGTTACGAACTGGCGGAGAGAGGGGCCGACACCCGCCTTATTCAGGACTATCTCGGCCATCGAAACATTCGCCATACCGTACGCTATACGGCCAGCAACGCCGCGCGATTCGCCGGACTCTGGGAGCGCAACAACCTGATGGAGTGGAATTTACAAAATCAGAGAATGGAAAATAAGTGTTTGATAAATAAATGGAAATAACTTACCGAACAGGTCAATTGGGGCCAAACTGTGTGCATCATAAAAATATTCAGTAACCTTTTGCAACCATCGAATGCATCAAACAGGGGGTAAAAGCCAATATCACTTTGATTAACAATGTTTTTTTATTTTTAATCTTTTCCAGAAACGTCCTTCTTTCCGCTGCCCATCCTTCCCGGCCACGCGTTGCCGATAGCCATCCATGGCTTATCAAGTCTTAACGATATCGATTTTTATGTCGTTAAAAATAATAAAACAGATTAAAAAACCAAATAAAAACTCAAATCATCATAATTTCAGTCAATTACGTCAACGAGTCAAAATGGCCCCAAATGTCTCATTTTTTGGGTGAAAAACATGCAGAACCGCAGCCGAATATATCGGCTGAAATATGAAATACCTGGAGGTCATGATGACGGCCAGATCGGTTCGTAATCCCGATATTGTTCAAAGGAAAACAACATGAAAATCAAATCACTGGCAATCGTTGTTCTGTCAGCCCTGTCTCTGAGCTCCGCGGCGGCGCTGGCCGACACCACGGTAAATGGCGGCACGGTGCATTTTAAAGGGGAAGTCGTCAACGCAGCCTGCGCCATTGACGCGGGTTCAATCGATCAAACCGTTCCAATGGGCCAGGTACGTTCGGCGAAACTGGCGACTGCGGGCAGCACCAGCACGGCTGTCGGCTTCAATATCCAGCTGAACGATTGTGACACCACCGTTGCCACCAAGGCCTCCGTCGCCTTCACCGGCACCGCGATTGACAGCACCAACACCACCGTACTGGCGCTGCAAAGCTCGGCGGCAGGCAGCGCGACTAACGTCGGCGTGCAGATCCTTGACCGTACCGGTACGCCGCTGGCGCTGGATGGCGCAACCTTCGGCGCAGCTTCCACCCTGAACGATGGCACCAACATCATTCCGTTCCAGGCTCGCTACTACGCGACTGCCGCTGCCACTGCCGGTACCGCTAACGCTGACGCCACCTTTAAAGTGCAGTACCAGTAATTTTTTCATCAGGCAGGGACGCGCGCCGGGCCAGGAAGGCCCGTTATCCATAACGGAATTCGGGTGATAACGATGCAAAGGATGAAGTCAGGTCTGTTGATATTCCTGCTCCCGCCGCTGGCGCTGGCCGGTAACCAGTGGAACGTTATGCTGCCCGGCGGAAACATGCGCTTTCAGGGGATCATTATTGCCGAGTCCTGCCGCGTTGAAGCGGGCGACCGGCAGATGACGGTCAACATGGGGCAGATCAGCAGCAATCGGTTTCATTCGGCCGGAGAAGACACCAATCCCGTCCCCTTCGATATCCACCTGCAGGAGTGCAGTACCGCCGTCAGCCAGCGCGTTGGCGTGGCCTTTCACGGCGTCGCCGATGGTAAAAACCCGGACGTGCTCTCAGTGGGCGAAGGACCGGGGATAGCGACCGGCGTGGGCGTCGCTCTGTTTGATAAAGACGACCAGCCAATCCCACTGAACGGCCCTCCCGCCGCCTGGACAAGATTGTATACCGGGCCAACCACATTGCATTTTGTAGCGAAATACCGGGCAACAGGGCATCAGGTCACCGGAGGCGCGGCCAACGCTCAGGCCTGGTTCTCCCTGACCTACCAGTAATTAATCAGCAAACGAACCGAAAACAGGAAACGACGGTGACGATAAAAGGGGTAAACGTGAGAACAACACTGGCGATAACGCGCGGTTTACTGGCGGGAGCGCTGATGATAGCCGCCATGGGATTTACCGCTCGCGCCGAGGCTGGCGTGGCGCTGGGGGCGACCCGCGTCATCTATCCTGCCGGGCAAAAGC